>JACQSW010000119.1 GCA_016211095.1 Candidatus Woesearchaeota archaeon
AAAATCTTTTTTGTCTTAAGGCTGTCCCCAAAAGGGTCTGGGCTCTCATTAATTATAGTAACATTCCTAAAATTCGCTTTCAACAAGCCCTTCCCCAGCTCAGTTATCTCTCCAAGTTCAGTTATTTTGTGGTTCCTCTCCCCTTTAGAAGTGTATTCTATTCCGGAAAAGTGGCAGTGCAAATCATTGAATTTTTTTAATTTGCCAAAAACCTCTTCATAATCTATTTTTCCCTGCTGCCTCGCTTTTATGTGCGCAAAGTCTATACAGAAACTGCAACCAGTCTCCTTAACTAAGCGCAGCGTTTCTTCCACATTCCCAAAAACATTTATCTTCCCAGTTGTTTCAGGCGCAAGCTTAACTCCCCACTTATTTTTTTGCACAACTTTCTGCAAATCAATTATCTCTTCCCTAATTTTCTCAAATATTTGCTCTGGGTCTCTTCCCTGATAAAACCCTGGGTGAAAAACAACGTTCTCAGCGCCCAAATAATGAGCACGCTCACAACTATCTAACAGCCTCTTCTTGCTAGCCCTAATCTTTTCATTTTCCTTAGAAGACAGATTAATATAATAGGGGGCATGGACAGAAAGCTTTATCCCAAGCTTCTTAGCCAAATCCCCAACGTCTTTCGCGACCGCATTAGCCATATTCACGCCGTATGTGAATTCGCACTCCATCGCCTGCAAACCCACTTTTTTAACCTCTTCTACCCCTTTCAGGTTTCCCAAGCCACCGCTGCCTGCCGGTCCAAGAAGTATCTTCATTTTTTACACCAAACACAACACTATTTTGATATAAAAATTTACCTAAAAACTATTAAAGAATAAAATCAACGTTTTTTTGGGTAACTTGGGTATTTTAACAAAAATCAAGCCAACGAGCGAAGAAGAAAAGCAGATTAAAGAGCTGGCTAATAGGATAATTAGAACAATAAAAATTAGGGAAGCAGAAGTTGAGCTTGGTGGATCTGCTGCAAAAGGGACAAATTTGCGCGGAGCGCACGACTTAGACATTTATGTGAAGTTTAACAAGGATATTTACTCAAACAGCGATATATCCGGGATTTTAAAAAATGAATTAGAAAAAATTTTTCCGCAAATAGAAACAGTCCATGGGAGCAGGGATTATTTTCAACTAAACGAAGAGGGCTTCCTTATTGAAATTATCCCAATACTTGAGATTAAAAAAGCTGAAGACGCAACCAACATCACGGACGTTTCCCCGCTGCATGTCAAGTGGGTTAGGAAGCACAAAAAATACGCTAATGAGATAAGGTTAAGCAAGGCTTTCTGCAAGGCCAACAACATTTACGGCGCAGAAACCTATGTAAAAGGGTTCTCGGGCTACGTTTTAGAAATCCTCACAATCCGCTACAAATCATTCCTTAAGCTATTAAGGGCTGTTTCTAAATGGAAAAAGAAAACGGTAATAGACCACGAAAAATTTTACAAAAACGAAAAAGAAGTTTTGAATGAATTGAACTCGGCAAAATCGTTGTCCCCCCTCATACTTATTGATCCTGTCCAAAAAACTAGGAACGCCGCTGCTGTCCTCAACGAGGAAAACTATGCAAATTTTGTTTCTTTGGCAAAAAAGTATTTAAAAAAGCCTTCAGAAAAGTTTTTTGAAAAAAAAGAATTAGACCTGCTAAAGTTAAAGGAAAAAGCTAAGGGTAACAAATTTGTTGTTTTGGAAGCTGAAGCCTTGGAAGGCAAAAAAGATGTTGTTGGGACAAAACTTTTGAAATGCTTCGAATACATGCAAAAAAAACTAGCGAATGAAGAGTTCAAAGTTATCAGGAGCGGTTGGTCGTGGAATAGCAAGGCGTACCTCTGGTTTGTGATTAAAAATGAAAAGCTTTCTGAAACAAAAAAGCATTTTGGGCCACCAATCAAGGAAAAAAATAGGCTGAAAGATTTCAAAGAAAAATGGAAGGGCCACAAAATCTTTTCACTGAAAAGATTTGTGTATGTTGAATTAGAAAGGGGATTCAGGGAACCGGAGCCTTACCTCGCCGATTTGATAGAGAAAGATGTGTACATCAAATCCCGGGTGAAACAGGTAACAAGAATAGAGGTCTAAAATTTTTTAACTCTTTGCCTAGCTAGCTCCATAGCTGCGTCCCTAGGCTTAATCTTTTTCTCTTGAGCGTTTTCTAAAACAATTTTGGTGTTCTTTTTTACTTTTTCTTCCACCATCTTGAACATTTCTTTTTCTGTTCCGCCGATGTATTCAATGTATGAGCTTATTACTCCGCCGGCGTTAGCCACAAAGTCTGGGGTGACGAGGACGCCTTTTTTGTGCAGGGCTTCTTCTACGTCTTCTGTCATTGGGATGTTTGAGCCCTCAACTATCAGCTTAGCCTTAATTTTGCTCAAGTCACCCATTGTTATTATGTTAGGTATTGCTGCTGTTACAAGCAAGTCTGCGTCAAGGTAAATTAATTCCTTAGATGGTAGAACTTTGCCTCCAGGATAAGCAGTTACCGTGCCTTTTTCGCTTTTTATTTTTTCAAGTTTTTGGAAGTCTATCCCTTTAGGGTTGTAGAGGCAGCCTTTTGAGTCAGAAACTGCCACGAGCTTCGCCCCATCTTGCGTTAAGAATTTTGCTACAAAGCTTCCAACATTGCCGAAGCCTTCAACAGAAAAGGGCAGCCCTTTCACGTTTAAGCCTAAGTGTTTTATGCTTACAAGCGCTGCGTGATAAACCCCGAAGCCTGTGCTTCCAAGTTCGTGCGGAATTCCGCCTAATTTTTTTGGTTTGCCTGTGCAGGCCTTCATGTCGCCGTTTGCTTTTGCAAAGATTTCCATCTCTTCTTCTGCAGTGTTCATGTCTGGCGCAGCAACGTACATTGATGGGCAAACTGGTTTGATTGCTTTTGCGAAGGCTTCAATTATAGCTTTTTTTTGTTCCTTGCTAAGCTCTTTGTCGTTTGCTATTATTCCAGATTTTGCCCCGCCAAACGGGAGATCAGCCAAAGCGCATTTCCAAGTCATAACCCTGGCGAGTTTAGCCACTTCTTCAGGGGTTACTGTTGGGGTCATCCTTATTCCGCCCTTTCCAGGCCCACGCTTAGTGTTGTCAATGACGACTACGCCGCGCATTTTTGTTTTTGGGTCGTAAACCTCAAAGATTTTTTCCGGCCCGAATTCATCAAAGTTTATCATACCAATAGTTAAAAATAAATTATTCTTTTTATAAATCATTTGTTTCTGCAGCATAGAAAAGTTTATAAAGAAGTTAAGATTATGTTGTCTAAGTCTTATTCTGATTGAGGAAGAATCTAAAGAATGAAAATGGATTTGAAGAAGGGAACAACAACCGTAGGCATCGTCTGCAAAGACGGAATAATCTTAGCCGGAGACAAAAGGACAAGCGCGGGCTACTTAATCTCTGATTCTCAAACAGAAAAAGTTTACAAAATATCAAACTACATGGCAATAACAATCGCAGGATTAGTCAGCGACACGCAACTATTCACAAAAATTATAAGGGCTCAACTAAACCTTATGAGGATAAGGAGGAATAGGGAGCCAACAGTTAAGGAAGCTGCAAACCTCTTATCAAGCCTGATATACGGGCATATTAGGCAGCCAAGCATGATATTTGGGGCTGTAGGATTCCTATTAGGGGGCTATGACAAAGACGGCTTCCACCTATACGAATTAGGCATGGATGGCAGCTTAACCCAATCTGACGATTATAGGTCTAGCGGCTCAGGAAGCTACGTTGCTTACGGAGTCTTAGAAACAATCTACAAAAAGGACTGCACACTGCAAGAAGGAATAAAAATCGCGGTTAAATCAATTAATGCTGCAATAAAAAGGGACATGCCAACTGGAGACGGCATCGACGTTATAGCCATAACCCCAGCAGGCGTTAGTAACGTGTTCCAAAAAAAATTAAACCTAAGCTTAGAGTAAAAAAAAAGTTTTAAGCTTTTCTGCTCTTTACTAAAACAAGAGAAAAATAAAAAAAAAATTTTTTAGATAATGGGAGACATTTTAAACGAAATCTTATCGCACCTGCCGGACAATGCAGAGATAAGCCTATCCTGCTTTGAGGGTGCAAACATAATCCTGTACACTAAGAGTGAGGAATTTTTTCTTAACAATCAGGGAATAATCAAAGGAATAGTTGACAAATTCAAGAAGAGAATTGAGCTTAGGCCTGACCCTTCGCTGTCTATGGATATGGAAAAGGCTGAAAAAATGATTAGGGAAATCCTCCCTCAAGAGGCAAATATTACAAGCATAATTTTTGATCCTCAAAGGAGCCACGTCATAATTGAAGCTGAAAAGCCTGGCTTAGTAATAGGCAAAGCAGGAGAATTGCTAAAAGAAATAAAGAAAAAAACTTTATACGTCCCAATTATCAGGAGAACTCCTAGCATTAGATCCAAGCTTATAGAAAACATACGGCAAGTTCTTTACGAGAATAACGATTTCAGAAAAAAATTTTTGCACCAAGTCGGCAAAAGGATTTACAACGGCTGGATTAGGGGCAAGAAAGAAGAATGGATAAGGCTAAGCTTCCTTGGGGGTGCGAGGCAAGTTGGCAGGTCATGCCTGTTTTTGCAGACGCCTGAATCAAGAATCCTGCTGGATTGCGGGGTGAACGTTGCAGCAGGTGAAGATGAGGCTTACCCTTACTTTGACGCCCCAGAATTTAAGGTTAATGAGATTGATGCTATCATAATCAGCCACGCCCACCTAGACCATATGGCGATGGTGCCCATGCTTTTCAAGTACGGCTACCAAGGCCCAGTTTATTGCACTCCACCTACCCGCGACATAATGGCTTTGCTAGCGCTGGACTATTTGAGCATTGGCCAGAAAGAGGCTAAGAAAGTTTTGTTCAGCAGCACCGACGTCAAAGAGATGGTTAAACACACAATATGCTTGGATTATGAGGAAGTAACTGACGTAACGCCTGATGTTAGGATAACCCTTTACAACGCAGGCCACACCTTAGGCTCAGCAATGGTGCATTTGCATATAGGCAACGGATTGCACAATTTGCTGTACAGCGGAGACATGAACTATGAGAACTCTAATTTGTTGTCCGCTGCCGCTACAAAATTCCCAAGATTAGAAACTGCAATAATAGAAAGCACTTACGGCAGCAGGAATGATGTTTTGCCTTCGAGAAAAGAATGTGAAGGCACTCTGCTGAAAATAATTACGGAGACTGCTAAACGTGGCGGCAAAATCTTGTTGCCTGTCCTAGGCAATGGGCGGTCGCAAGAGATTATGATTATTTTGGAGAGAGCCGTACGCGAAGGGTTGATTGAAAAGATACCAATTTATTTGCAGGGCATGGTGTGGGACATGACGGCTATACATACAGCTTACCCTGATTTTTACAATAACCGTGTTAAGAAGCTGATTTTTCACGAAAACAATAACCCCTTCTTATCGGATGTTTTTAAGCAGGTTGGAAGCCAGAAAGAGATGGAGCAGGTCATTCATGATGTTGGCCCATGCATAATAATGGCCACTTCTGGAATGATGGTTGGTGGGGCAAGCGTTGAATATTTCAAGAATTTGGCTGAAAACCCAAAGAACAGCTTGGTGCTGACTTGTTACCAAGGTCAGGGCTCTCTCGGTAGGCGAATTCAAGAAGGTGAGAAAGAAATCAGCTTCGGAATTGGGCAGGGCAGGAGCGAGGTTTCCAGGGTAAAGATGGAGATTCACACGATTCAGGGGTTCACTGGTCACAGCGTCAGGAATCAGTTGATTAGTTTTGTCCATAATTTGGATCCTAAGCCTAAGCGCATTATTGTTATGCACGGTGAGAGCAGTAAGTGTTTAGAGTTGTCGAGTTTCTTGCATAAGATTGGGAATGTGGAGACTAATGCTCCTAGGAATTTGGACGTACTAAGGCTAAGATAGTAACTACTAAAAAGTTAAGACGCCATAGGAAAGCTTATAAATAACAGAATCAACCAGATAATAGACAATCTCAAAAAAAAGTTGGGGGTAAAAAAATGAGAGAAGCAGAATGCAAAAACTGTGGAGCAAGATACACATTCAAAACGCCAAACATGCCAAAATCAATGACATGCACATGCGAAAACCACACATTCAAAATAGTAAAATAAAAAAATTATTTTTTTTAAATTTTTTTTTA
>JACQSW010000124.1 GCA_016211095.1 Candidatus Woesearchaeota archaeon
AATTTATATAGGACAAAAAATTAGTTCTAGAAAAATATGATTAATAAGGATTTAGTGAGAAAGTATGCTTTGCAGAATGCAGCTAAGTTTAGCGGCAAAGCTAACATCGGCGCAGTAATTGGAAAAGTTTTGAGCGAAAGGCCGGAACTGAAAGCAAAGATTAAGGAGTTAAGCAGGGATATCTCGGCGATTGTCAGCCAAGTCAACGCTTTAAGTGTTGAGGCGCAGGTTGGGGAGCTGCAAAAAATTGCTCCGGAACTTTTGGAAAAGAAAGAGAAAAAAAAGAGGGAGCTTCCGCCGCTAAAAAACGCGCAAGAAGGAAAGGTAGTTACGAGGATGCCCCCTGAGCCGAGCAAGTACGCCCACATCGGCCACGCATTAAGCTTCTTAATCAATTATATGTACGCTCAGAAATACAGCGGGAAATGTGTTTATCGGCTGGAAGACACGAACCCGCTAAAAGCTGAAAAAGAATTTTACAGCGCAATGGAAGAAGACATCAAATGGCTTGGGATAAATTACAGCAAAAAAGTCATTGTTTCTGAAGACATCGAAAAATTTTATGCTTACGCTAAAAAACTGATAAGCAAAGGCGATGCTTATGTTTGTTTTTGTGAAAGGGAAAAAATGGGTGACTACAGGCATAAAGCAAAAATTTGCGAGTGCAGGGAATTTCATCCTGAAAAAAATTTGGAAGAATGGCAGAAAATGCTGAAAGGAAATTACGATGAAGGAGCCTGCGTGTTGAGGTTGAAAGGAAGAATGGACGACCCTAATCACGTCATGAGGGATCCAGTCATTTTCAGGATTTGCAAACACCCCCACCCTCTGCAAGGGACAAAGTTTAAGGTTTGGCCCATGTACGACTTCGAAAACGCTGTGGAAGAAGAGCTCTGCGGCGTAACGCACGTGATAAGGAGCGACGAGTTCGGCACGATGAGGGTAGAGCTGCAAAATTACATCAAAGAGCTGTTAGGATTCAAAAAACAGGAAGTCTTGCAATACAGCAGGTTTAACATTGCAGGGGCAGTAACTAAAGGGAGGGAGATACGGGAAAAAATTGAGAAGGGGGAAGCCATCGGCTGGGACGACCCAAGCCTAGTCACCCTAAAAGCTTTACGGCGGAGGGGGATTGTGCCGGAAACCTTCTACGAATTAGCCATCGAGGTAGGGCTGTCTAACGCAACCACAAACATAGACTTTTCAGTGGTTGAAGCCTTAAACAGAAAAATTTTGGACCCTAAAGTCAACAGGTACTTCTTCGTTGACGAGCCAAAAAAGCTGGTTATCAAAAATGCCCCAAAAATAATTGCAAAAGCCCCATTGCACCCAGACTTCCCAGAAAAAGGTTGTAGGGAGATAAAAACTGATGGAGAATTCTACATAAGCGACGAATTAGAAAAAGGAAAAATGTACAGGCTAATGCATTTGTTTAATTTTAAAGACGGAAAATTCGTTTCAGAAGACTACGACCCAAAACTTGAAGCAAAACTAATCCACTGGGTGCCGGCAAAAGAAAACATAGAAATCGAAATACTCCTCCCAAACAAAGAGCTAAAAAAGGGCTTGGCAGAAAAAAACGTTCTCAACATTAAGGTTGGGGAGGTTGTGCAGTTCGAAAGGAGATTCTTTACCAAACTAGACGAAAAAAAAGGCGACAAACTAAAATTCTGGTTCACACACCATTAAGATGGAGATTAAAACTTCAAAAACAGAAATAAAGGATTTAGCAAAAGCTTTAATTACAGTTTCTTTAGCCTTCGCAATACTGCTCACAAAAGAATTTGCCTTGCAAGAACTGCTGAAAAATATTGGCATAGCCGCAATAACAGTAACTTTAGGATTCTTGTTTCACGAATTAGCCCACAAAGTTGTAGCACAAAAATTCGGTTGCTTCGCAGAATTTAGGGCCAGCAACACCATGCTACTAATAGCATTAGCAACCTCCTTCTTCGGATTCATCTTCGCAGCTCCAGGAGCGGTAATGATAGCAGGCAGGGTAAGCAAAGAAAGAAACGGAAAAATCGCGCTGGCCGGGCCGCTAACAAACCTGGCAGTTGCAGTAATCTTTTTGAGCCTGTCCCAACTCCTTTTTCTCGGAGAAACAATAAAAATGATAACCCACTATGGCTTCATGATCAATAGTTGGCTAGCATTATTTAATATGCTGCCTTTCGGATTTTTGGACGGAAAAAAAGTCAAAGCGTGGAACAGCAAAGCCTACTGGGCAACAACAATAATAGCTGCATTATTCACATTCTTCCTGCAAATCTAAACCGAAATTTTAGTGCTGGAGGATGTCATAATCCTAATATGCTAACCTTGTTGAGCCGAATGCGTTCACGCCATTATAGTTATAAACGCTTAAAGCGTATCGCGCAAAATTTTGTATAGTTTCAGCAGGAATTTTTGGTTCCCTCCTACTCAGTATTGTGATAACATCCCCTCTTAATTTGGTATATAATTTTTGGTCTTTTTTTATTTTTGCTACCTGCGCTAAAAATTCGTTGTGTTGTTTAGCTATCTCAGCAGGTTTCATAAGTTCTCTTTTTACCCCGCCTTTTAAGCCTGAATTGTATGCCTTATTTTCACCAAATTGGAAAACAAATTCTGCCAACACATCAATTTGGCCATTCTTATGGTCTGCAAACGGCCAAATATCTCTTCCTGAAAACTTAATAAAATTCTCTATTGCTTCTTCGGGGGCGATATTTGCTATTTCTGCCAAAAAAGCGCGACCCTCTAAAGTACTGCTACTAGGAAGCTGATAAGAAAAAATCTTATAATCATCGGCATGTTGAGCTTCGTGAACGATGGTGTTTCGTAGGTTTTTCCACTCTTCAAGATAATCTCGTTCCCAACTAACAAGTGTCCCTTCCTTTTCTGGAACACCAGCTATGCTCCTTATTTCTTGTTTTTCTACCAGTAGTTGAAGTTTTGGAGCTAAATTTTTTCCTTCTTCCGCAACTATATTTTCTGGTACAACAATTATAATTGGGTGAGGAGGTATATTTAAAGCTATTCCCATATAATCGCGCGGTCTTTGCTCAAAAAAATGTGAATAAGCATCTACGTATTCCCGATTAATAAAAAAGGCATCTACTGTTTCCTTTCTGCCTTTTAGGGGGACTTGAATAAAAGGCTCGTCTCCAAATTTTATTAAACCCGGCACAGTCTCACCACCGTACGCCCTTATAACTAAATCTTCGACATATCTATACGGGTGTTCGATGGTGCCTATAGTAATTGGTGGCGGCAAAAGCTTCTTCTTGGTAAGCTTAGGGATATCCACCTTGCCTTTTTCTTTCTCTATATTCGCAAGATGCTCAACAAGTGCATCTAACCGTTTATTTAATTTGTTAGCAGGATTTTCCCCCATCTCTAGCCGTAATGTATTTTTAACTTCCTCTAAATTTTTCATTTCGCCTACTGGTTTTATTATGTTAGACACTAATTTGGATTTGCCAACATATCTTACCTCATTTAGACTTTGGGCTAAGCGTAACTTACTTATCGCTTTGAATGATTTCACTCCCTTAACAGTTGTTTTTGCTAACACCACAGCAGTATCGCCGATTAAGAAAGGGTCGACCCATTGGGCGAAGAAGTCTTTCAAGTCTTCCCATTTAACTTTTGTGTAAGCGGACTCATAATCTTTTCCAACATTTATCATTTCGGGATACTTTTTTTCCATATCCGCCAATTCATCGTATTCTTTTCGCAAGAGAATGAGGTTAGTTAGCCCTTGAGCCCCTTCTAGCTTGAATTTGTAATCGTCTCGCAAAATTAGCGGAACTAATCCTGTTTTTACCTGTTGTAAAAGCGCATAATTATCTCCTTGAGCTGCTGCTATTTCCCTTTCTTTAGCAAATTTTTCTGCCCCAATCTTTTGTTGTTGCAACCAGGCTTGGTCTTTAAGCTTAGCTTCTGCGGAATTCAGCCAATCAGGAGAAGTTATTGATAATTCAGGTAAATAGTATCCTCCTTCGTATTCCTTCTTTTTCATTTCTAACTCTAAAAGTATGGGCCGTAAATTTCCAGACCACCCTATATGGTACTCCTCTCCTTTGCTTATTGGCCCAACTAAGTTTTTTGTATGGAAATAATAAGAGAGGGTTCGTTCACCATTCGCTGTTCGGTCAATGCTTCTTTCCCCGAATGGCTTTAGTTTGAACATTGCTACCCCAATATCCATCAAAAGATAATATTGTGCATAGTAATCATTTTTTAAATAATCAAAGCTTAAGTAGCGGGAGTTAGCATCTCCTTCTTGCCTGAATTTTTTTGCGAAACCGATAGCTTCCTCTGAATCGACCTTGCCATTATTATCCACTAAATTTAGAAATTCGTATGTAAATTGAGTTGATCCGGGGAGTTTGGTTAGCTCATTATTTTTTGGGTCCAAGTATTCGCTGTCCTTATACATTCGTAAGGCTTTGTCTGGTGGAACTCCGTTGAGCAGCCACGCTTTCAGGTTGCGCAAGCCCCAAACGCTGCTTTGCACATAAATGCCGAACTTTTTCCTATCGCTTATTTCGCCTGGCAACACCGCGCTAGTGTAATCTTGCAATGTCCACATGGCAAAATTAGAGTAAGCTTTGACTACATTCCATAAAGTTTCTTGTTCGGGAATGGAAACGCCGTACGTATTAGCTAGCTCAACTTTTATTTTGATGAGTTCATCAATTACTATTATCATGCCATTAACCCGGTTTTCTAGGGGAACTCCAATGGGTATTTGATTGTTTAATACTCCAACATCATCGGTGGTTAGGGCTGAAAAGTCTCCTTTGTCAGAACTGCTAAACATCCCTCCAGACGGCGCTAGCATATGGAATTCGGATGCTTCTTGGCCGGGCAAACATTTGCCGCCTTTGACTGTTCCCATAATCATTAATCCTTCTGTTGTTGTCAAAGCAGCCTTAGAGCCACGCTGCGTTTCTACTTTTACTTGGCAATCACTTCCAACCTGTGTTGAACTAACTTTAACTTTTACTCCGCTTTTTTCTACTTCAGCCACACCATCCCTAACCCATAAAGAATTTAGGGGGTTGTGTATGTTGAATGTTGTTTCTGTAGTATCTTTTGTTGCTGATATTTTTGTGTTTAGGTGTTTGTATTGCACTATCCCTTTTGATTCGACTGTGTATCGCCCTTCTTTTTTTGGGTCACTTTTTAATAAAACAGCAGGACCTTTTGGATGTTGTTTTAAGTATTCTTGGTATAGCTTTTCATCTGTGAAGAACATTATCGGTTCGCCGTCTTGCAGTGTTGTTACGTCGAGCAAGCCGTTTTCGTGGCTGTAAGTCTGCCCTTTAAATATTAACATAGATTTTATTTTGCATCCTTTTGCCAAGTCAAGGATTAATTTTCCGCCGCCGCCCAAGTTGCATATGTCTTTGCCATTAGAATCTTTGATGTCAAGATTTCCAGTTGCCAAGCTAAATTCGTTGCTTAATGGGTTGAAAAGAATAACAGAACCGCCGCTTACTTGTTTGTATTCGTAAATTTTGCCTTTATACGCGAACGTGTAGTCATATTTTGTTTTGGGTGATCCTTCGATAATGAATCTTGCGTATTCTATTTCTTGAAGAGCGTCGCTTCTCTTGCTTATATTTAATTTTAGATCATTCGCCGCTGCAGGAGACTCTTTTGTTAATTGGCCTGCTAATTTTGTAAGGGACAAATAATCTTTCTTTCCATCACTTTTTTCAGCCTTTTTTCTTTGCAACTCAAAAAGAACTGCCGATGGTGCTTGGATGCTTATTATTGTTTCCGGCTTCCCCTTCTCCCTCTCAACAGTTATTCGCTTAAAAGAAAGCTGAGTACCCTCGCCTAATTCTACGCGTATTGGCTGGTCGGGAATTAGCCCCCTAAAATTGATCGGTGAACTAGCAAATTCCGTTTGCGTTATGTTTATCGTGTAAGTTTCTTCTGTGCCCTCAGCATAATGTGTTACTGCCATGCTTCTCATTTTTAGGTCAGGCGAAAATGAGCGGTTTAGGATTAACGGCCAGCTGCTGGTTTTTAGCTGAACATCCCAACTTGTTTTTTCCGTTTTGCCAGCAACCTTCACAAATTGGGTTATCGGTTTTTTGCCAGAAATTTTTTGCAAATCCTTCCTCAAGCTGCGATCATAAGTTGGAGTTTTGGCGAAGGCAATAACGGCGTCGTACAAATCCTTGCTTTTGTAAGCCTCTTCTTTCTTGAAGGGCTCGCTATTAAGAACTGCTTGGGCATAGCTTAAAAGGTTTGATTTTTCGGGTGAGGTTTTGTCTGGTGTTCCAACGAGAACCTTGCCGCCTGCGTCAAAGCTAAAAGTTATCTCGTTAAAGCTTACGCTGGTTTTGTATTTTTCATCAGGCAACAAAAGCTGGATACGCGTGTTGAAACTTGCCGCATCAGGCATAGCTGCATAAACATTAAAAGCTGTCGCTAACATAAACAAGATTATTCCTAAACTAAAAATTTTTTTCCCCATTTTTTTCAAAATTTGTTTGCAAACATAATGTCTGTGAATTTTCCGCTTATTAGGTAAAGTCCCTCTTCATTTGCGTTAGGCAGATAAGTTACATCATAACCGAGCTTTACAATTAATGAATTGTCAATATATTCAGGATCTTTTACTTCCATCTCAACAATCTGCTTCCCTGCATTATACACTTCCTTAAAATCGGAATCGAATTCCACCACAAAAGGATCTTCTGGGATAGAATAAAAAATGTCTTTGTAGACAACATCCGCAGGATAAGAAACTTCTAAAACAACTTGGTCATTAGTTATTTTTGCTTTCGTTTTTGGCTGAATCTCAATTATCCATGTGTCTGCTTTTTGAAAATCATATAAGCATTCAGGCAGATAAAAATTGACGAACTCTTCCAAGCTTTTTTCAACATCCCCAATTTTTGGGGAATTGTCTTGTCCCTCGTAATACCAATAGCCCACTTCTAATGGCCCTTGGGAAAAGTATGGGTTGGTTTGCCAGAATCCGCCTTGGGCAAAAACTTGTTGTATAGCTACGCCGCCAACCTCCTTCACGCAGCTGTTCAAGTAATCAGCAACGTCCTGTATTTCGGGATTAACAACTACCCCTTTAACGATTTCTTCTTCTAAAGAAGCCTTTTCAACGTAAGTTTTGTAGTAAGCTGCCAGAAAAATAACAGCAACAACAATAATGCCAATGATTACAAAGATAGTTACTTGCGCTTTTTTCACCTTTAATGCGAATTTAAACAGTTCAGAATTTAAAAGATTTACTATCTCATAAAAAAGTTTTTTTTTGTAAAGGAAAAAGAGTGGTATCGTGTTTATAGGCAGAAAAGATTATAGTGTTTTCTTTTTCGATTTTAGATTTTTTTTGAGCTATTGGTAGATGCAGACTGAATACCTCGCCCGAAGACTTGGCACTTACATCCCATCCCCATCAAACCTGTGTTCTAGCAGGTGCTCTAGATCTATTTTTGAGGAGTCCTTCAAGCTTAGATGCATTCAGCTTTTATGACTATGAGGCGTAGCTGCTCGGCCTACCTTGTCAGATAACCGATAACCAGAGGCCTCGAGCCACCGTTCCTCTCGTACTAGATGGTCCTTTCCCTCAGATCTTTGACAATCCCAGTAGATATCATACAAACTGTCTCACGACGTTCTTAACCCAGCTCACGAACCCTATATTATTGAGCTACAGCCCACAAACATTTCTTTCTTGTTTTGCCTCATTTCGTTTTCTTAGGTGTTCGAAGAGGCTAACAAAAAACCCATAAAAAAAAGTGATAATTGTGTAACTAATATTTTTTTTTAAACCCGACATGTAATCATAAAAAATTTTTTTTTTATGGGGGAAAAAAGTGGGACACTTTTTTTTTGAATGTTTGCTTACTTGTGGCTGTAAACCCATTTTAATGGGTGAACACCCCCACCCTTAGTTGCTTCTGCACAACTAGGATAGGATGAGCCGACATCGAAGT
>JACQSW010000126.1 GCA_016211095.1 Candidatus Woesearchaeota archaeon
GGCCAGTGCTGCACAGCCTGCCAAGATTTTTATTAATTTTTTCATGAATGTAATAGCGGATTAAATCTTTAATAACCGTTTTTGAAAAATTTTCGAAAGCCTTACGCCCCCGGCGAATTTTTTTTTATGAACAAGAATTGGAGCAATGCGGCGATTTGGTGTTCTGAAATTTTGCGTTTTTCGTCTGTGAGCACTTGTTGATTTCTGGCATGTAGGTTTGAGGGGCGAAAAGCTTATATACTTTAGGATATCTATGGATATCCTATGAGGAAGATTGAATTAAAAAATGATGCGTTGGTAATGGAGGAGAAAGGAATCTTAGGATTTTTGGAGCGTGAAGTAAGCCTTTTCGGGAACAGTGCCAAGGTTGATTGCCCAAGAAAATTTGTCGGGAAACGAGCTTACCTGATTATCTGTAAAAAGTAAGTGATGATCATGTCTTTGCCGATAAAAGAGATTCCATCTAGGTTTAAGGCTCTTCTTAATTTTTACAAGAAGTGCTTTACCAGACCGCAGTATAAGAATTTCCGCGACTTTGTGTTGGGCCTTATTGTCTCCGACAATAAGACTGTTCAGGAAATAGCAGATTGTTTTGGTAGGGTAGACCAAAGCAGCTTGAATCGCTTTCTTACATCTTCCGACTGGGATAGTGATAAAATCAATGGCAAGCGGATTTCCCAGATTAAGAAATACAACAAAGTTGGGAAAGGAATTTTGATTTGCGACCCAACTTTTTTGCACAAATTTGGAAAGGAGATGGAGTATGCAAACTATCATTATAGCGGCATGACCAAAAAAGAAGAATGGGGCCATTTTCTCGTCAATAGTTTTTTTAGAGACGGCAAAAACGAGTTTCCTGTTTGCGCGGATTTCTACATTAGGGAATAAGATGCTGACGAACTGCATCCTTTCAAAACGATTAGGGAAATTTGTCTTGCTCAACTCGATTATGCAATTAAAAAATTGTCTATCTGGCTATTTATTGCTGATGCTGGATTATACGCTGATTGTGTCATTCAAGAACTTCGCTCAAGAGGGCTAAAATAAATTATTGGCGCAAGAATCACAAATAAAATTAGCATAAATGGTGAAGAGCGAATCAGTATTGAGGAATATCTCAATACCCCCACAAACGGCAATTTCAAACCCCACCTTATTGATGGAGAAACATATTTTTTGCATACAGTTGATATAATCGAAAGAAGTATAGGAAAAGAAAAATTAATTATCTCCTATAAAGAAGGGGATGAAGAAAACATAAGAATAAATGTTTCCAATCTTATGCAACATAGCAACGAAACAATTATGAACTTGCTCTTAAAAAGATGGAGTATTGAGACGTGGCATCGGGATGCAAAGCAACATTTGGGATTAGAGGACTATCAAGTCCGCAAGTTTGGTGCAATACAGAAAGTCGTATGCGCTGTTCTTGTGGCTTATACTCAGATAATCCTGATGAAAAGCGATGCCATTCTCAAGCCCTTAAATCGAGTTTTGTCAACGATAGGAGAAGGATGCAGGTATGTGAGATTGCTTGCCCTGAAGGGCACTTTTTGGCTTAAACAAAAAGCCAAAAACTTACTTGAATTGGCAGGCATACCCAACAAACAGGTCTTTGTCAAAAACGCAAAAGTTTAGTCGTAGTAAAGCTTATATAGGAAGCTAACTTTTTTTTCAAAAAATAATAAATTTTTTTTCGAGAAACATGGCAAAAAGGGGGAAATTTCTACGAGAATAAAAAAGAAGTTACAAAAGAGTAACGGAATAATTCTTATAACTTTTTTATTAATTTTGTCTGTTGTTAATATTGTTTCTGCAAATGAAGAACAACCGACAGACAATCTTACTGAGGTTATGCTTAGGCCGCAATTTATTGATACTGATGGGAGTGTTTCTGGAAATGTGGGGAGTATTTCTGAGAAGCTTAAAAATCAATCAGAAGTAGAAGTGCGGATAGTGTTTAAAGACATAAGGAACGCAACTTTAAGAGATCAAATTTTTAGTGAGGCGTTATCAAACTTGTCAGGCGATTTTCGGGGATCTAGCGTGCTTACAGGGGGTATTTATGAACTTCATGGTTTTATAACCGCTCAAGGTTTAGAAAAATTAAGAACCAATCCGTTTATTTGGTCAGTCCATGAACCAATCACTGGGAAGACAATGCTTGAAGATAGCACCGCCATCATAAACGCTACAAAGAATATATCGGGTATAACTACACTACTAAATAAGACTTTTGTTGAGTTAGATGCTGATAAAAAGATAGGAGATGGGAAGTCTAAAGGGAAAGAAGAGTTGTTTCAATTTTTTATAATAATTTTTCTTGCGGTGATTGTAACTGTAATTTTTCTCTTTTTTTTAATTCGACGCATTCGAGGTAAAGGGTGAATAAAAAAGCGAGGTTTAAGTTAGTTTTAGCAATTTTCTTATTCTTCTTTATTGGTGTCGTTATGACTGTGAGCACGCAAGTTTCAAATGATTCTAACATTACTTCGGTGTCAAATAATTTAAGCTATAATCTCGAGAGGGGTATTGGTGGAGGGGGTAGTGGTGGAGGGTCTAAATTTCCAACACAAAACAATCAATTTGTAATTCCCATACAAATATTAGAAGAAAAAATACCTGAAGAAGTTAACCTTTTGCCGACGGAACAAATACAGTTAGAGAAAGAAGAAGATAATCTGACTGAGGTTATGCTTAGGCGGCAGTCTATTGATTTTGGGGGGAGTATTTCTGAGAAGCTTAAAAGCCAGCAGGAAGTGAAGGTTGTAGTAGTGTTTAAAGATATAAAAAATGTAACATTAAGGGATCAGATTGTCACGGACGTATTATCTAATCTTTCGCAAAGTGATTTTCGAGGGAATAGTAATGAAAGTATCGGGAGCGTTTATGTTCTAGATGGTTACATAACAAAAGAAGGTTTAGAAAAATTAAGAAACAATCCTTTTATTTGGGGAATCTACGAACCAGGCATAATGAGGGCAACACTTGAAAATGCCACGAAGAATCAGTCAGGTATAACCCTACTACTAAATGAGGCTTTTGTTGAATTAGACTCTGATAAAAAAATAGGGGAAGTGGCAGGCGTAGCTCCTGATTCTGTGTTTTGGTTTTTTGATACGTTTGTTGAGAGGGTTCAATTGTTTTTGACTTTTGATGTTGTTAAGAAAGTTGAATTGAGATTAAAAATTGCGGATGAGAGGCTGGCAGAAATTGAATTAATGGCAAAGACTAATAAAAATTTGGAAAGAGAAAAGGCAGAAAAAGCAAGAGAAAAAGAAATAGAAGAATTAGCAA
>JACQSW010000127.1 GCA_016211095.1 Candidatus Woesearchaeota archaeon
TTCACATTAAGGTTAACAGAGGCCCCGTCCAATAAATAATTTTGTCAGGAATTAGCGAAAACATTTCAGAAACTTCGGAAAAATGCTAATTCCTCCGGCAACCTAACAAAAGTCTTGGAGGCGAACTTCTTGGCACAAAAGGTTAAATACCTCCCTCAAGATAAGATAAGCTTATGTTCACAGATTTAATCCTGTTTGATGGGGAAAAGCTTGGATTCGCAAAAAACTCAGTCAAGGTAGAATTAATAAGGGCGGCAACAATCGCTGAGTTACAAAAAAAGCTTAACTCAGCAAAAGGGTTGAAAGTTGTTTCTGCTGGCGAAGAAAATCTGATTCGCGCGGCTTTGGAAAACAAAAAAACAGACATCCTGATTGTTGAAGACTTAAGTGAAGAAAAAGATTTTATGAAGCACAGGCAGTCAGGCCTTAACAAAATATTTACTGATTTAGCAAGGAAAAATGATGTAAGGATCGCCTTTTCTTTCTCACAAATCCTTAACTCTAAAAATAGGCAAAAATTTATGGGCCGTCTAATGCAGAACATAAAGCTGTGCAGAAAATCAAAGGCAAAAATGCTTACTGCAACTTTTTCAAAGAACAAATGGGAATCAAGAGCCAAAGAAGACTTAGCAAGCTTGATGAAGTGTTTAGGCATGACGCCGGGGGAAGTGAATAACTCCTTGGAAGAATTAGAAAAGCTCTTAAAATACAAAAAAGAGAACTGGGTTGGCGAAGGAATAAAAGTTGTGGGGTAATTAACACAAAAATGAGGTGGTGGGCTTTCTTAACAATTATTATACTCATCCTAGTTGGCCTTGTAGAAAGCATTGGAAGCGAAAAAAATCTTGAAAAAGCTGACCAAAAAATTTTAGAAAAAATAACAGAAGAAAATAAAGCCCCCGTAATAGTCATCCTAAAAGAAAAACAAAAAGATTCACGAATAAAAGAATTTTTATTCAGTAATGCGCAAGACAAAAGGGAGTTTAAAACGATTAATGGCTACTCCGCTAAGATAAATAAGAAATATTTCGAGCAATTGCTAATCGACCCTAATGTTGAAAGAATAGAATATGACAAAACAGAAAAACTATTCCTCCAAGACACTGTGCCGCTCATTAATGCCACCTATACGCACAACTTGACCATCAACAGCCTACCAGTAACTGGCAAAAGCCAAACCATCTGCATCATCGATACAGGAATAAACAGCTCCCACAAGGATTTAATTGGAAAAGTTATTGCTGAGCACTGTTACTGCGCAAACTCCAATCATGGAAGCGGCGGTTGCTGCCCTAACAGCCAAACTGAAGATACTAACGCAGAAGATGACCATGGCCACGGAACACACGTAGCTGGAATTGCAGTGGCTAACAATTCAATAAGGGGCGTTGCGCCAGAAGCAAACCTGATATCCCTTAAAGTTCTAGACAGCACAGGCCAAGGCTTAAGATCGGACGTTATTAGCGGAATAGAATGGTGCACAACAAATTCAGTTGCATATAACGTCACAGTTATTTCGCTAAGCTTAGGGAGCTCTGATCTTTATATGTCTTATTGTGACAGCGACATCCCTAGTTATGCGACAGCGATTAATGCGGCAGTAGCAAAAAACATAACCGTAACGGTAGCGGCTGGCAATGATAATAACAGGACAGCGATTGCCGCCCCCGCATGCATACAAAATTCTACTTCTGTAAGTGCAACAACAAAAACAGACACAATTGCTTCTTACAGCAACAGGAATAACTTAACGGATTTGTTTGCACCTGGCGGAGAAAGCTCGGACATAAACTCAACAGATTACAGGGGGGGCTACGCTTCCCAATCAGGGACAAGCATGGCGGCTCCACACGTTGCCGGAGCAGTCGCGCTTCTGCAGCAATACAAAAAAGAAGAAAGGGGATTCATACTAACCCCTGCTGAAATATTACAGGTGCTTAACAATTCGGGGAAGGACATAAACGATGCGGCTACAGGCCTGATTTTCCAACGTATCGATGTTTACGCAGCGCTTTTACAGGCTGATAACAAAAATCCTGCTTTAATTGTTGCATCTCCAGCCAACACGACCTACTTAACAAATACGAGTTTGTCTCTTAATTTTTCAAGCAGCGACACAACACTCAACGTAACATTCTACAATCTAGATAATGGGGAAAACGCAACACTGAATACAAACATAACTTTTAACGTTACCGAGGGCAGCCACACGATAAATGTGTTCTCCAAGGATTATAACGGCAACGTCAACTCCACGGCCATAGTTTTTGCTGTTGAACTAAAACCCGCAGTCACGCTTATTTCACCAACAAACAACTCTAACCTAAGCACATCTACCGTTACTTTTAACTGTTCAGCAACCTCTTCTGTTGTTGACTTAGAAAACATAACCTTATTCCACAACATTAACGGAAATTTTTTGGCGAACCAAACAAATATCAGCCTTGGAAACTCAAACAATTCAGTATTCACAGTTAACAATGTCGCTGACGGCAGTTATATTTGGAATTGTAACGCAAAAAACGTAAACAACAATAACGCGTCAGCTTCACAAAATTGGAGTTTTAGGGTGGACACAACGCCCCCAACGATAAATTCCATAGTTTTGTCGGATAGTTACACAAAAAACAACACTAACGCCACGGTAACTGTTAATGCGAGTGACGCTGGCGTTGGGGTGTCAAACGTAACTGCGGAAGGAACGCTGCTAACTTTTTCAAACGGGCTATATAGCGGTGTGGTTAGCTTATCAAAATCCCCGCTAAACGTTACAGCATCAGACTTCCTGAACAACATAGCTAACAATGTTTCTGTAAGCTTTGTTGTCGATGATGTTGCGCCAACAATAATAGGTGTTTATCCTGCTAACAGCTCTTCTAACATCGCCGTTAACACCAACATTATCATAAATTTTAGTGAAAGCACAATGAATCTGTCTTCTATAAACCAAACATCCATCATAATCAAAAGCAGTTTAGGTAAAATATTTGTTGCTAACATAACTTTTAATTCTTCAAGCAATTTCACAACGCTTAATCCTTATTTGAATCTGCAATTTAACGAAAGCTACGTTGTTAACGTAACAACACAGGTTTACGATCAAGCTGACAATTACTTAACAGCCAACTACATTTTCAATTTCACAACCAGCATAGAAGACACAGACAATGACGGGAACCCGGATTATAACGACACAGACGATGATAACGATGGGTTGAATGATCCTTCAGACTTTTTAGTTGGAAATTTGAGCAGCGTTAACACCAACTTGGCAGTTTTAAACATAACAGTCAATGCATCTTCCAACTTAAGCGGAACTTTTAACGCAACCCTCGACTTAGCTGTATTAAACGGAACGACGCTTATTGCCGAATTCAACTTCACCTTCTCTTTATCATTAGTCCTTGATTTGAATAACTTAACAATATTAACTGAATCTGCAGGCGCCAATGCAGGCTCAACAATCATTCACGGGCTAACTGATATCAAAAAGAATATTTTCGTAAAAAACATTAACTCTTATCAGGGGGTTTGCGTTAAAGATTCTGAGATATCATCTGTGTCTGAATTTACAGCTAATTGTTCAGGCAGCGACGAAGATTGGCTCAGATGCCCAGGAACAAAAAACAGCTTAGTATGCGAGCAAAATAGCAGTTACTGGAAGATTCTTGGCTTGTCCAATTCAGGGGTTAAACAACAAAACGACACTAGACCGCCAAAAATCAACACCTTAACAACCTCCAATTCTGGAACAACAACAGTAACAGTAACTTTAACCGTGACAACAGACGAAAATGCAACCTGCGCTTACTCGACAAGTGATGCAGACTTTGACGCTATGGCCCCTTTAACTTCTACGGACAAAAGAACCCACACAGTCGATACTTCTTATTCATCTGATACAAGCGGAAGTTACTTTGTTAAGTGCAACGACAGCGAAACTGTCGTTATGAGCTTTTCTAACTCAACAACTTTTAGCGCAGACGTAACTTCAGGAAGCAGTAGTAGCGGAGGAGGTGGCGGAGGCGGAGGGGGAGGCGGGGGTGGTTCTGCTGGGAAGACACAGTACTTTTCTCAAGTCGCCCCAAAATCATTTGTAACTATGGGCATAACTGATCCTATCTACAAATTTGTAGAATTAGGCTTCGCAGTCAGGGAAGAGGCTGTGAGGGTAAAAATTAATGTAAACCAGTTAACAGCCAAGCCTTCAAATGTAGAAGAGCCGCCAGGCAGCGCTTACTCTTATCTTAGCATTGTTACTGAAAATTTAGGAGATAACAACATAGAGTCCGGGGTGATAAAGTTTGTTGTGGAAAAGCAATGGTTAAAAAGCAATGGCTACGAACAAAACGAAGTTCGCCTTTATCGGCACGTGAATAATGATTGGAATCAATTGGAAACAAAAAGTATTGGTATTGCGGGAAAAGATTATGTTTATGGGGCTACAACGCCCGGATTTTCAATTTTTGCTATAACCGCTGAAAAAACCCAGAAACCAATTGAAAAACCAAAAGAAGCTAGCGAAAAAGTTTCAGCAAATATTTCCCAACAGCCCACAAACTTGTCCCAGCAATTTGAAGCCAAGCAGGAAGTCAAAAAACTTAATAGAACACTCATTTTTATCTTAATACTTTTTCCAATAATCCTTGCAGCAATAATCTTCTGGCACGAGATCAAACGGCGCAAGCTATTAAAAAAATAGGCTCATTTTATTTCTTCAGTGATTGCTGAACTTAATTCTTTTATTAATTCTAGTTTGTCAACAATTTCTTTTCCATGCTTTTTGCGTATGTGGTATTCATAAATTTTTTTTGAAGAGCTCGAAATGCTGTCAAGGTTCTCTATTATTGATTTGGTTTTCCATTCAACCTTCCCTTTATTAATGGCTATAACAGCTTTTTTCAATTTTTCCAATGTCAGCCTTAGGCTATTAATAACTAGCTCTAAATTAAAATCGTCGATAACCTTTGTAAAATCGCTTTTCTTTGCCTGGCAAACAACTTTTATTACATCAATTAGGTTTTCGCTGAGCGTTGCGCACACCAAATCGAAGTCCGAAACGTTTTTCTTAGAAACCTTCTCATTCCTTATCCTATTTAGTATTGAAATAATGTCAGATCTCGAGATGTATAACCCCGACCTAAGCCTCCTGATTGTTTCTTCAAAAGACAAGTCGTATAGCTCTTCCAGGATTCTTTCTTGCTTCACAGAAATAAGCTTCGAGATTAATACGCCAAAAACAAGCAAGCCAAGGGTTATTTCTATCACAGTGACTAATTTTGAAAGGCCAAGGGGGGTTATGTCACCAAAACCAGTCGCGGTTGACGTTACAATGCTATAATACACTAAGTTAAGGAAGCCGTTAAAATCCTTACCAACAAGTTGGCCGCCTGTTTTTAAAGAGCCGTGCCCATCCCAAGATAGGAGAACAAAATAAACCAAAGCAAAAA
>JACQSW010000125.1 GCA_016211095.1 Candidatus Woesearchaeota archaeon
GAATTTTTAGTCAAACAAATTTTTTGGGGTTTACAACTATTCCCCCCTTATTGATGTCAAAGTAGAATGTTTTGTGCGGATGCTTTGTCCCCCTCATTTTAAGAATTTCTAATGATCTAACCCTGCCTATTTTTTCCTTGATGTGGTATAAGAGGATTATGCTGTCCACCTCAAACTCTAATGCTGACGAGATGCTTCCATCCCCCAGTGTATGTTCTTGCGAGGTTAGTACTGCGGTGCAGCCCCACTTATCAATCAGCTCAAATAATGCTAAGGATGCCTCTTTTTTTGTTAATTCATCTTTGTAAAGCAAGGCGAATGATGTTATGCTGTCAATAACCATTCTTGTAGCTTTTGTTCTTGTTATAAGATTGTCTATTGTTCCGCCGCCCTCGATTAAAACCCGCTTTACTTGTTCAGGGGTGTATTCCAAAAATACAAATAGTCCCTCTTTCTCATATTTTGCGAGGTCCCAGCCAAAGCAGTAAAGCATGTCCTCATAGATTTTTTCCTTTTTTTCCTCAAAGGTTATGTATATGCCTGGCTCTTTGTTCCTTATGCCTTCAACAAGAAATTGGATTGCAAAAATTGTTTTTCCCGAACCTGCCCCGCCCGCTATCAGGTTAACGCTATTTTTTTTAAATCCCCCTTCAATAAGCTTGTCCATATCCTTTATTCCTGTGCTTATCCTTCGTATTTTGTCAGTCATTTTTTAACCACGAGTTTAGTGAAATCTTGCTCTATTAATGAAAATGGGAGCTGTTTTGTGTGGATTGTCATGCCACCCTTATTTATAGTGAATGGGAAGACATCAAGTAAATGTTCTTGCCCCCTCATCTTTGCCACATGCATAACTCTTTCAAAAGATGAACCTTTCCTGATTTTTGAGAGGATAATCAATCCGTTAAACAGATAATCCTCTGTTTGGTAGGTAAATGAATCAAAGTCAGTTGACGACCTTTCTGAAGTTGCAAAAAGAGTTACTCCAGACTTTATCATCGTGCCGATAAACCTTAATAAGCCCCGCCTAAATTCTTGAATGTCTGAGCTATACAAATACCTAAAAAGGGTTATAGAATCAACTGCTACCCTTTTAATCTTTTTTGATTTTATCAACGAAAGCGGAACCTCTATCGTGGCTATCCGCCTATCATCTATTGGCTGCTCATAAATTGTGAAGAGATGCTTGTCTTCAAATTTTTTAAGATCCCAACCGAGGCTAGAAGCGTGAATCCGCAAGGCAGCCGCGTTTTCTTCGGATGTTATGTAAAGCCCTGCTTCGCCCTTTTTGGCACCTTCATAAATGAATTGCATTGTTGCTATGCTTTTTCCCGTTCCAGGCGCACCGACTATAAGAACCGAGCTGTTCTTGAGTATGCCCCCCTTTATGATGTTATCAAGCCCGGGTATTCCGCTAAAAATTTGCTCTTTTTCTTCCATTTTCCTTTAAAGATAGCATGTTTGAGTATAAAAAATCTTATATAGTCAAAAACATAGAATGAATGTTATGAAAATTGGGGACGCATTCGAAAAAGAGCTAAAAAACTTCAGCGAATACATCCTTTTAGCTTCTGTGGGCGCAAAGAATTACTACAAAACAAACTTAGGCATAATTAAACATTTGGTTGAAGAGGAGAATACTCCCGGCGTGTATATAACGCTCAACAAGCCATTCGAAATAATCAAAAGGGATCTGCAAAAAGAAAAAGTAAGCACCGAAATGGTGATATTCATTGACGGGGTAACGGAAACAGAGGGAAAAACAAAAAAAACAAAAGAATGCTTATTCATCGGCAACCCTGAAAACTTAAGCGACATATCCATAGCTATGGATCAAGCGGTAAGGGCTTTGCCTGGAAAACAAAAATTTGTCTTCTTCGATTCGCTAAGCACCCTGCTAGTCTATAACAACATAAACACTGTAATAAAATTTATACACTTCCTCGCCACAAAAATGAGGGAATGGAAAGTAAAAGGCATAATCATAACCTTGCAAAAAGAATCTGACAAAGAGCTCATAGACCAACTAACGCAGATTTGTGACTTAAAAATTGACCTGTAAAAAAAAAGATGGGATGGAGGCAAAATACAAATTGAAAAACTTCATAAAAATCATTATCGCATCAATCGCGATTCTAGGCGGGTTATTAGCAATAATAAAAATTGTCCAGCAACTAGAAATAGCGATAGGGCTAATCTCAATAACATTCGGGGTGCTAGCTATCATTTGGGTTAATAGGGCAAGAAAAATTTTGTCAAAAGGCTCCTCATTGAAAGAATATGCAAAAATCTTTATGTTTGCGTTAACGCTCACTATGCTCTTCTCAATATCAGAGATGCTTGAAAAAATATTATTGTGGGCTGGGCCGATGCTTTACCTAAAATATTTCTTTATCAGCGCAGCATACTTAGTGTTTGTTTTTGCTGCTTACAAAATGCTTTATCTCAGCAAAGAATTCGGCTTTGGCGAGGAAAGCAAAAAAATTGCTGAACTCATTAAGAAAAGAAGATTAGAGAAAAAGAAGAAATGATTAAGCCAATAGTCGCGGGTTACTTCTACGAAGAAGATTTTGAGAAGCTGAGCAAACAAATAGAAAAATGCTTCACCTCCAAGTTAGGCCCTGGAAGCCTTCCTGGGAAGAGAAAAAATGAAAAATTGTTCGGCGTGATTTCCCCCCATGCGGGCTACCAATTTTCTGGGCCATGCCAGGCTTGGGCATACAAGGCATTAGCTGAAACTCGCTTCCCAAAAAGGTACATCCTTATTGGGCCAGATCACAACGGCTTCAATTCAGCAACATCAACCTGTTTAGATGATTGGGAAACTCCCTTTGGGATTGTAAAATCTGACAAAAGCTTCATAATAGACCTGCTTGATAAATGCAGCTTTATCAAAAAGGCTGAAAAGATAAATGAGCATTCAATTGAAGTGCAGCTCCCCTTCTTGCAGTATGCCAACAAAGATAAAATGAAAGAAATAAAAATTGTTCCTTTAATTGTGCCCAACGAAAAAGACTATATGAAGATAGGCGAGGCATTAGCTGAGCTTGGCGGAGAAGACACGTGCGTTATTGTTTCTTCTGATTTCACGCATTATGGCCCATCCTTCAATTATGTGCCATTTAACTATAACATTAAAGAGGAAATGTACGCCTTAGATAAAAAGGCTATTGCAATAATCCAAGATTTAGACTCAAAAAATTTTTTAGGTTATGTAAGGGATAGCGGAGCGACAATCTGCGGAAAAAACGCCATAGCCTTAGGCATGGAAGTATTCAAGGAATGGTTCAGCAAAAAAATAGAGCTCCTAAGCTACTACACATCAGGCGACCTAACCAATTATAGCAACGCTGTCGGTTACGCCGCGATAACATTTAAATCCTAAAACTTTATAAATAAGTTAAGCCTATTAATTAGTTAATTATGCAAGGAAGAAGAGGTGTAAGCCCAGTTCTAATATTGTTAGTTGTAATAGTTGCAGCACTGATAATTGGAACAGCGTTTGTTAATTGGCAAAAATTAAAAGAAGAGCCAAAAACAGAGGAAAGCTATTATGACAAGGCCGCTGCCGCCTGCGAAAGCATAAACTTCAACATAAAAGATGCTTGTTTTACAGAAAAAATTGTTCAATTCAACATCGAAAACGTGAAAGGTAACGCATTAAGCTTTGCAGAAGCAGAGATTATTGGCAGCGGGGACAAAAAAGAAAAACTAACCCTTGAAGAGCTTGCCCCATTAGACAGCAGAAAAATAGAACAAACATACGATCCTTTAAGCATAACCCCAACAAACATAAAAATAACGCCTAGAGCCGTTGTGGACAACCAAATAATTAAGTGCAAAGAGCAGATTAAAGAAGCAGCTTTAGAACAATGCACAATAGGTGTATGCGTTTCTGGTGAAACAAGAAAATGCGTAACCGCTAAAAGCGTCGGTGCCTGCGCAACAGGAAGGCAAACCTGCATAAACAACGTGTGGAACGAATGCGTTGTTAAAGCAGAAAAAGAGGTATGCGACGGAGTGGACAATGATTGCGATGGCCTAGACGACCTTGAAGACCCTGACTTGTTCAGCCTATATTATGACTTTGACAGCTTTGAATTATCCAATCCGGGAGGCAGCGACAGATGGTTACCGACTGGAATCGGAGGCAACTCCACAGAGATAGTATCAAGCACAGCCTACAAGGGCAAACAATCATTACATTTATTATCTCCTTGGGGGACCAACTTCCACAAGAATGAAAACTTAGAAATAAAAGATACTTTCAACCAAAAAGAAGAAGGCTACTACACAGAAGACTATCCTTATATGTGTATGGCTTACAAGATGCCTCCAACAGCCCACGTGAATATGGTCATAAGGTTAGAAGGGGTAAATAAGCTTAAATCAGTAACGATGACTAACTGTGAAGCTCCAGCAAGATACTTAAAAATTGCGACTTGGAACGTTAATGAGCAGGGCAACCCGGACCCACTAATTTTGGATGATCAATGGCACTTCAAATGCATAAACCTTGACCAGCAACTTGACGATTCAGAAGTTGGAAGGGGAAGCCACCAAATAAGCGGAGTAATGTTCTATGACGGCGGATGCAAAAACACTCCAAGCGGCGAATTCTGGATAGACAACTTTGTAA
>JACQSW010000133.1 GCA_016211095.1 Candidatus Woesearchaeota archaeon
CCCTTCTGCAAGGCAATGTTCTTCCGCCATGGGATGAAACAAAGATGGGCATGAGTTCCAAGCTTCTTTTTAGAGCAATAGCCAGAACAACAGGGGAGCCGCAGGCAAAACTTGAACAGCTGTGGAGAAAACTCGGAGACTTAGGCTTGGTAGCGGAGGAGCTAACAAAAAATAAGAAACAAAAAACCTTATTCTCGCATAAGCTAACCGTCCAAAAAGTTGTTGACAACTTAAAAAAACTTCCAACAATCGAAGGAGAGGGGGCGGTTGATAAAAAAATCGCTTTCATTTCAGAACTGCTAAGTTCAGCAACGCCTAAAGAAGCAAAATACATCGCAAGAACTGTGCTGGAAGAATTAAGGACTGGGGTGGGCGAAGGGACACTGCGTGACGCATTGGTTTGGGCATACCTCCCAAAAGTTACAGGCATCTTCTTTAGGTGCGAGAAATGCGGGGAGTTTATGCCGAACATAGAGAAATGCTTAAATTGTGGCCAAGAAATAAAAATAGCATTCGATGAAGAAATAATCAAAGACTTCAAAAAATTTAGGGTTTTGCATCTGAAAATATTTGATGAACAAAAAGACTTTAGCAACTACGACTTAATCGTTTGTGACGACGAAAAAGAGGCCAGAAAATTATACAACTTCTTTATAGAATCCGTGCAGCACAGCTACGACATGTCAACAGATTTTGGTGTGGTTGCGAAAGCGCTGAAAGAAAAAGGGTTTGACGGATTAAAAAATTTGAGCTTAACCCCCGGAAAGCCAATTAAGGTTATGCTTTACCAGAAAGCCACAGGTATAGACGATGCTTTTGAAACAGTGGGAAAGCCTGCGATTGTTGAGCCAAAAATCGACGGTTTCAGGATGCAAATCCACTGCGCAAAAGACAGAATAATCCTGTTTACTAGGCGCCTTGAGAATGTGACAAACCAATTTCCAGATGTTGCGAAGCTTGTAAAAAATAATGTTCGGGCGAACAACTTCATCATTGATTGTGAAATAGTCGGCTATAACCAGAAAACAAAGAAGATGCTTCCCTTCCAAAACATCTCCCAGCGGATAAAAAGAAAATATGACATAGAAAAAATTGCAAAAGAATTGCCTGTAATAATCAAATTATTCGACGCCATGCAAATCAACGGAGTTAACCTCCTAAACCACCCGTTTGAAGAAAGAAGAAAGAGGCTGGAAGCTGTAACCAAGCAAGAAAAAAACAAGATAGAGCTTGTAGAACAGCTAAAAACTAGTGACGAAAAAAAAGTAGAAGAGTACTACAACAAATGCTTAGAAGAGGGGAATGAAGGGGTGATGATGAAAAACATCGCAGGCATATACAAGCCTGGCAGAAGGGTGGGTTACGGGGTAAAAATAAAGCCGGTGATGGAAACTTTAGACTTAGCCATCGTCGGCGCAGAGTGGGGGGAAGGCAAAAGAGCGAAGTGGCTTAGCAGTTTCACTCTTGCATGCAAAAAAGGCGACCAACTTCTTGAAATAGGCAAAGTCGGGACCGGCATCAAAGAAAAAGAAGGTGAAGGAGTGACTTTTGAGGGATTAACAAAAGAATTAAAAGGGGCGATAATCTCACAGAAAGGCAAAGAGGTAGTTTTAAAACCAAAGCTTGTTGTCGAGGTTAATTATGAGGAAATCCAGAAGAGCCCCACTTACAATTCAGGCTACGCTTTAAGATTTCCACGCATTGTGAGGGCCAGAGTGGAGAAGGGTGTTGATGATGTAAACACCTTAAAAGACGTGGAAAAACTGTTCCATCAACAGAAAAAACAGTAAAGTATTTAAACACATCACCATTTCTAACAAGCATTTGTTACGACTAAGAAGAGTAACAACTCATAGCAAGGTCAAAGTAACAAAAAAACGGGAATTAGCTACTAGGGGGAAAACCAAATGATAGTAAAAGAAGATTTTTTAAACAAACTAAAAAGATACTTTAACCTAAACTTATACGAAGTAAAAATATGGACAGCGCTCCTATCAAGAGGCAGTTCAACAGCAGGAGAACTAAGCGAAATAGGAGATGTACCAAGATCAAGGGCATATGATGTTCTCGAAAGCCTAGAAAAGAAAGGCTTTGTCGTAATGAAACTAGGAAAACCAATAAAATACTTAACAGTAGATCCAAAAGAAGTAGTAGAAAGAGCCAAAAAACTCGTCGGCCAAGAAGCAGAAATAAAAATAAAAAGGCTTGAAGAACTAAAAAACACCGACGTGTTAAAAGAATTGGACACACTTCACAAGCAAGGCATAGAATTCGTTGAGCCAGCAGACCTATCCGGCGCAATAAAAGGCAGGCACAGCGTATACACACACATCGAACTAATGCTTAAGGGCGCCCAAAAAAATGTTTCTTTTGTAACAACTGCCAAGGGCTTAACAAGAAAAATGGAAACAATGAAGCCGCTATTCGAAAAACTCAAAAAGAAAGGAGTAAAAATAAGAATAGCTGCGCCAATAACAAAAGAATCGGCAGAAGCAGCAAAAGAATTATCCAAAGTCGCAGAAGTTAGGCATATGGAAAAAATAAATGCAAGATTCTGCCTTGTTGACGGCAAAGACCTAATATTTATGGTCACAGACGACAAAGACGTACATCCAAGCTACGACATAGGCGTCTGGATAAACACGCCATTCTTCGCAAACGCGCTAGAAAGCATGTTTGACATAACCTGGAAAGACTTAACTCCAGCAGAAAAAGTTAACTAAACTTTTTTTTATTTAATTACCTTTTTTTTCTTGATTCTATTAGCAAAAACTTAATATTCAAGCTTATGCTATAAAGTAAGTATATGAAGTGCCCTAATTGCGGTAACGTGCCAGCAAAAGGCGACGTGCACTGCAGAAATTGTAATGCGCAGCTTTCAAAAAAAACTTATATATGCAGCTGCGGAAAAGAAGTAAGCATCGAAGTCGGGGTATGTTACGACTGTTACAAAAAGTTTGAAGAAACAGAAAAAAAACCTCGATGCGGCAACTGCAATAACCTAATTCTTGAGAGCGAACTTTTTTGCGCTAACTGCGGAAAACAAATCATCCCATAATTTTTTTGTAGAGGGAAGCTGTTTCTTTGCATCTCCTCTTTATGACTTCGCTTCTTAACTGTTTTAATCTTGCGGCTTCAGTTCCAGGCCTAGAACCAAATTTTGATAGGTTAAGCACTTCAGGCTTAATCTCTTTTAGCAGTTCTAAAGTCTTCTTGAACTCCTCCTCACTTTCCGTGGGAAAACCAACAATTATATCGGTAGAAATGGTAATATTTGGGATGCTTTGCCTAAAAGCAGTGACGATTTTTTTGAAGTCTCCTACACTGTAGCCCCTTTTCATGTCCATCAACACCTTATCACTGCCTGATTGTACGGGTATGTGGATGAATTTCATAATTTTTTTTGATTCAAATATTTCAATCAATTCATTTAAGATGGGCAGCGTGTATGTTGGATTCATCATCCCTACTCTAACAACAAAATCCCCTTCGATAGCAACAATCTTTTTTAGCAATGCTGGCAATTGAGGCTTATTTTTGTCTAAGCCATAAGTAGCGGTGTCTTGGCAGGTTAACAAAATCTTTTTGTAACCATTCTCCACTAAACCCCTCACCTCCTCGACGACTTCTTCTAAAGGGTATGAGTGAAGCTTTCCTTTGGCCAGCTTGACAATGCAGAAAGTGCATTCCCCCAAGCAGCCCTCGCTTATCTGCACAGAAGCAGTTTTTTCAAAATTTTTCGGCAACCTAACCTTGTTCTCTTCCCTCTTGCCAACAAATTTTAATGGCTTAGCGCTCTCAACCGCCTCAACAATCTTTGTAACGTGAAAAGTGTTGAGGAGAGTTGCGTTAAGGGCTAATTCATCACAGATTGCCTTTTCCGCTTCAGGCATGCAGCCGGCGATTATCAGCTTCTTTGCAGGATAATTTTTTGTTACCTCATTTATCTTAGACCTTACTTTTGATTCTGTTGGATGTTTGACAATGCACGAGTTTATCACAACAACGTCTGCTTCTTCCATCTTTTTAACTAATTTGTGCCCTTCTTTTTTGAGCAGCCCCGCCATTATAGCGGAGTTGTCCTGATTAGCTGCGCATCCATAAGTGATTATGCAAACATTAACCATTCAGCGTTGGTTTAAATAGAAACGTTTAAATATTTACTGCTTAAATTCGTATCTTTTAGGGGGTTATAAAAATGACAAATATAAATAGGATAGAACTCGAC
>JACQSW010000129.1 GCA_016211095.1 Candidatus Woesearchaeota archaeon
ATATTTTGGTCCCTATACTTTTGCGTTTTTAGGCAAGAAAACCGGATTTTGCACCAACCCCCGGAAAAAGGAAAAAAATTAACGAACCAAGACTGAATGCGAAGTTAAGTGTACTTGTCTTATTTCTTCCGGTGTGTGCCTCGTTTCTTTCTGTGCAGTTTCTTTAATATCTCTTACTGAAGAATGCACTTGTATTTTGCCCCTTAATTGGTCTATCTCTCTAAATAAAATATTAATATCGACCTTATTAATATCGCCTCTTGCTAAATCCTGCCTCATCAAACATGGAGTTACTCCTCCTTTTGCAGTTATAGTATAAAGGTGTCCCGGATCTGAACATAAACCGCTGAGTGTGCAGTGTTGCGTTATTTTTATTGAACCCCAATGTTTTTCTGTTATACACTTAAGTTTATCCTCTATTCGGTTAATATCCTCTAAGTTAAGACCGAGATTGCCCATATTGTTTGATGCTCTTCCGACTACGAGCAATTGCCCATATAAGATTTGGCTGACTTTGTGTTCTAAAGCTAAGTTCGCAAAAGCTTCAATTTCATCTATGTTATGTTTATCCAAAGCAATTTTTATACCACTCGCAAAGTTGTAGCGTGCCATTAAATCTAAACTTTTAATAGCTATATCAAAATGGCCTTTGCCTCGGACATAATCATTTGTTTCTGGAGTTGCCCCCATCATCCCAACCTCTATCATATAGACATTTTCTTGAATTTTGTCTAATAAGCGTGGAGCGTTTTTCTCTGTTAGGCAAATTCCATTTGTTGTGACTATGTTATCGACACCGGAAGAATAAGATAAGGCAAGTAATTCAGGCAGTTCAGGCCGCAAAAATGGCTCTCCGCCTGTGAAGTTTATAGCGCCAGCAAGTTTCGATAACCGCCGCGTATTTCTAATCAGCTCTTCTTTAGTTGGAGCAAAGTTATTTCTCCCGCCAGATTCGTTGTAACAATGTTTGCATAACATCTGGCAATCTTCAGTTATGCTGTACATTATAATTGGTCTTCTTAACGACTTTGTTTTGTTTTTCATTTTTTCCCCCTAAAAGTATATTCTTTCGCCTGTATCTGCCCGAAGCAGCCTGATTTTATCGTCTAATTGGAATCTTCCGGCTAATCTCTGGTAAATTTTAGACGCATGAATGACAGAAACTTCTTTTTTGTGCTTATGAAGGTTATTTTCTTGTATGGGAGTGATTATTCCGGCAGCATAAAGAACATATATCCCCCTATTGTTTTTGTCTACGCAAAATTTGTTGGGTAGAGATTGGTATGAGTTAACTCCTTCTTTGTCTAGGATTACAAAACTCTGATTGGCGGTGTTAGCTAAAACGCCTCCAAACTTTTCTTCCCTAAGTTTAACTTCTTTTCTTTTTCTAAAAGTTTTTACTTCTCTGTCGACACAAACTTCTGTTCTTTTAAGGAATATTTCTGCTTCTTTGTTGGCAATTGGCTCGCCCATATACATTGTTTTTCCGCTTGTTGAATTGTTCTCTGCTAGTGAGGATGTTCTGCAGCCGCCTCCGCAAGAAGCCAATGCGTAACATTCGTTTGAACATTCCTTAGGAAGGAGTTTTAATTTGGACCATTCGTAAGATTTATTCCACGCTTGCACAAAACTTTTGCTGATATCTCTTCCGTATTCAGTAAGTTGTGGGGCTTGGATGCAGGCGCGGTTGAACCCTTGCGGGGAAACCACCATGAAAGTGACCCCCGCCATGCAAACTCTTGGAGACAAAACTTCCAAATATTTTAAGTAATCCTTAGGGAACATGTCTTTTAAAATGCATGGCGCTACTGGCAGCGTGCTGTCTATTCTTAATCCGATCTCCTTAGCAAAAATAAGAGCACTAAAATATTTTTTGAATTGCTCCTTTTTCATTGCCCAATTTTTATGATCCTTAACTCCGGGAAAGGGCAAAAGCGGTGTCACCGTCATTTTTTTTACGCCCATATTTTTTAGCATTTTTGCTGTCGGAATAACCCTTTCGATATTTCTTTGTGTTGCAACATAATTAACAGTTGTATTTAATCCTAAATCAACTAAGTTTTCAATACCTGCTAAAGTTTCTGAGAATGCTAATTTGCATCCAACTGCCTCTTCATGAACTTCGTTTGAGTCTCCATGTAAAGACACCAAAAGTGAGTTTAAACCTGCTTCCCTTAACCTCATTGCAGTTTCTCTGTTGATTAGCCGCCCATTTGTGTTTATGCTTGTATAAATTCCATGCTGATTTGCTTCACCAACTATTTCAAATAGTGTTTTTTTTGCTAAAAATGGCTCTCCCCCTGTAAAACAAATGGCGGGAACTTCATATTCGATTAAGATGTTCATTAACTCTTTTATTTTCTTTTCATTAACATGCGATTTTCTTGATAATGCTGCCTCTGTATTATATTGCCAGAAGTTGTAACAAAACCCGCAATTGTTGTTGCAGGCAGGGGTAATTTCGAACTGCGCAATTAGGGGCGCTTTTAGCCTTAATTGGTGTTCTAACATTTTAATCTCCTTGCAATCGTAGCATTTTTGTGGCATTTCATTTTTGATAGTTTAGAATGAATGAGCTATAAGTATATAAGTTTTACATACCACTAAGTGGGAAGTGTTTTAGAAAGATTTAAAAACAAGCGTTAATTTTAATTCTTTAAAATGAATGTTGAACAAACTCTACAGAAAGCGGGATTTACTCAGAATGAGGTTAAAACTTACCTATGCTTACTTAAAATAGGCAAAGCTACATCTTATAGTATAGTTAAAGAAGCAGGCATCAGTTCTGGCAAGATATACGAAACATTGAATAAATTAATTGAACGCGGCTTAGCCTCTTATGTTCTTATTAATGGAAAAAAACACTTCCAAGCTGCTGACCCTGATAGGTTAATTGATTTTATGAAAAAGAGAGAGAATGAACTCCATGAAGAAACTGAAGCAATTGCTAAAATACTTCCCGTTTTAAAACAAGAAAAGAAACCTAAAGAAGCTAATAATGCAGAGATATTTGAGGGTATATCTGGCATAAAAACCGTGTATGAATTGATGTTAAGAGAAACTCCACCAAACCAAACTATTTTGATTCTTGGCGCTCCAAAAGAAGCAGGCGAACGTTTAGACGCTTACTTTGACAATTTTAATAAAAGGAGAATAGAAAAAAACGTTCATCTAAAAATTATCCTCAATCACAGCCATCCGCGAGAAAAGAAACTAAAATCCATAAAGAAAACGCAAGTTAAGATATTCCCTAAAAATGTGACCACTCCGGCATGGGTCAATATTTTTGGCAACTATGTCGCAACATTCAGCCTAACCGACAAACCTATTGTCTTTCTTCTTCAAAGCAAGAAAACAGCAGAATCATATAAACAGTATTTTGGCTTAATGTGGAAAAGTACAAAGTAAAAGCCCACTACAAACTGATGAAACTCAAATTCCAATACTGCCAGTCTATTTCGTTTTTTTAGAAATCTCAATGGATAATTCTTTTCTGTCCCACACCCAAAAAAAAATAAATAAATTTATAAAGCATTCAAATTAGGTTATCTTTTTGAAAATGCTTAACCTGAAAGAGTTTGAAGAAATAAAAAGTGAAATGGAGAATTTTGAAGAGGAAAGGGAAAAGACTATTACTATTTCCCGCAACATCATTAGGTTGTCTAAGCAGCTTATTTATAGCGCTCACAGGGGTGATTTTAAAAGCGCAAAAGAGGCAGTTGGCGAGATTAACAAGCTGGTTGAAGAGATTAAGGGCAAGCGGGAAGATGTTGGTATGACTAAGGTGGCGTTCCAAGAATACGCTGAGGCCGTCGGATTCTATTGCTTCATAAAAGAAGGGAGGCTGATTACTCGGAAAGAGCTGGGGATAAGCACGGAGGATTACCTGATTGGGGTGTGTGATTTAACCGGCGAAATGGTTAGGAAAGCCTTGAACGACATAATCAACGGCGATTATGATTCTGCTTTGAAAGTTAAGGATGCTGTTAACGAAATTTATGGGGTATTCCTAAAGCTTGATTTCAGAAATGGCGAATTAAGGAAGCGGTTTGATTCGATAAAGTGGAATCTTAGGAAACTTGAAGATTTAGCCTTAAACATCAAGCTAATCAAAAAATAGGTTTTTTTCTTAAAAAAAAGGGGTAAAGGTTTTTAAACCCAAACAAATTTTACTTCGATAAGGGGGGAAAACTTTTTTTTATGGGAACCAAACTAAAAAGTTTAATCACTTTTTCATTAGCAGCTATAATAGCATTATACCCGAGCAAGCTGTCTCCAGCTACAGCGCGTGCTGCGCAAATGCCTCAAACCCTTGCGGTTCAGAAAGATTTGGAAACGAGGATTGAGCGGCTAAATTACAACATGTATTGTAAAATCAAGGTTGGTGTTGCACAAATTTCTTTTACTCAAACTGGAAAAGACTATGTTATGAGGGCAACTGGCGAAACAAGCAGCATCATAGGAAAACTCTTTTTTAATAGGGTCTACAACTTTCAAACAAATGGCAGCGTGGATGATAACACTTTTTTGCCAGTCTACCACACTTATTCCATGAGGAATAAGCAAACTTTGAGTTCGGCTGAAATTGTCCATCATTTCAATTTCAAAAATTTGGATATAAGAATTATTAGCTACTCCATGCAGACTAAGCAGAAAAAAGTTGAGTACGACAAAACCTTAACCCTGCCACCGGAAGCAAGGGATGTGCTTTCAACATTAATGGAGATAAGGGCTAAGCCAATAGAGAAAGAGCGTGACTTAATAATTGTAGACAAGGGAATCCAAAAAAGATGCAAACTAATCTACGAAGGGCTAACAACTATAGATCTTAATGATGAGGATTATTCTGTGCACAAATTCAAGCTGGTTGACAGGGACGCCTCCCTTAAAGAAGCTAAAAAAGTAAACGGCGTGCAGCTCTACCTGTATAATAATCCTAGCAGGACGCCGCTAAAGCTTTGCATACAAGACACAACGCTTGGCGAAGTCAAAATCGATTTTGCTGGAAAAAAATTTGAGATTGATTAAAAAGATTTATATATTTCATGCCTCTAAGCCAAGGATGTTGTGATGCTTAAATGAAACGAACGCATACTTGTGGCGAATTAAAGAAAAAAGACGTTAACAAAGAGGTTTTTCTTGACGGCTGGGTCCAATCAAGAAGGGATCACGGCGGAGTAATTTTTATTGATTTACGCGACAGGTACGGCTTAACCCAAGTCGTCTTTGACCCTTCCTCTAATAAAGAAGTCCATGTTGTTGCAGAAAAGATTAGGAGGGAATTCGTCCTTAGGGTAAAAGGAAAAGTTCGGCCAAGAAAAGAAGGTATGATCAACCCTAACATGGCCACTGGCGAAGTGGAGGTTATTTGCGACGAGTTGGAGATATTGAACGAAGCAGATGTTCCTCCGCTAGAAGTTGATGACAGAAAAATATCTAATGAAGATATCAGGCTGAAGTATAGGTATCTCGATTTGAGGCGACCAAGCATGCAGCAAAACCTCATGATTAGGCATAAGATTGCAAAAGCCACGCGAGAATTGTTTGATTCGCTTAACTTCTTAGAAATCGAAACGCCAATGCTCATAAGGGCTACGCCTGAAGGGGCAAGGGACTACATAGTCCCAAGCAGGGTTAATCCTGGAATGATTTATTCGCTGCCGCAGTCGCCACAACTCTACAAACAATTACTTATGGTTTCAGGCATGGACAGGTATTACCAACTGGCCAGGTGCTTAAGGGATGAAGACTTAAGGGCGGACAGGCAGCCAGAGTTCACACAGATAGACTTGGAGATGAGCTTTATCGAGCAGGAAGACATATTCGAAGTCCTTGACAAACTAATGCATCACATCATGAAAAAAGTCAAGGGGATAGACATGAAGATTTCCTTCCCAAGAATAACCTACGAAGAATCTATGAGCAAATACGGCAACGACAAACCAGACACAAGATTCGGCTTGGAACTCGTTGACGTTTCTGAAATAGCAAAAAATTCTGAATTCAGCGTCTTCCAATCAGCAGTCAGCAGCGGCGGATGCGTCAAGTGCGTCAACGTGAAAGGAAAAGCTGACTTCTCAAGAAAAAAAATAGACGAACTCGAAGCATTTGTGCAAATCTACAAGGCAAAAGGGCTAATCTGGCTAAAAATGGACAAGGAACTTGAAGGATCAATAACCAAATTCTTAACAAAAGAACAGCAAAAAGGGATAATTGAAAAGACAAAAACAGAAAAAGGCGACCTATTAGTGTTTGTTGCTGGCAAGAAAAAAATCGTCAACGACGCCTTAGGGCAGCTAAGGAACCATTTAGGCAAAGAATTAAAACTTTACAAAGAAGAAACATACAACTTTTTATGGGTAGTAGACTTCCCGCTTTTTGAATGGAATGAAGAGCAAGAAAATTGGACACCCGCACACCACATGTTCACCATGCCAAAAAAAGACTCACTAAAACATTTAGAAACAGAACCTGGAAAAGTAATCGCGCAATGCTACGACCTAGTCCTAAACGGAGTAGAGCTAGGCTCAGGCTCAATAAGGTGCCACAGAGCAGACATCCAAAACAGGGTAATGGCCGCCATGGGCATAAAAAGGGAAGAAGCAGAAAGAAGATTCGGATTCCTCCTAGAAGCATTCAAATACGGGGCGCCACCGCACGGAGGATTCGCAGTCGGGCTAGACAGGCTAGTAGCCATCCTTTGCGGAGTGCCAGAACACGACATCAGGGAAGTCATGGCTTTCCCAAAAAACAAAGCAGCACAATGCCCAATGGACGGCTGCCCAAGCCAAGCCGCTGATTCAGAACTAAAAGAAGTCCACCTCAAATGGAACATTGTTAAAAAAGAATAAAACTTTTTTTCTTGCAATAAGAGCTAATATTTGATACAACCCCAACATTAATAAATTTATTACACCCTACTAAGCAAGATGGAATTAACAAGAAATTTTAAAGAAATTTCAAAAGAAAATGTTGCCTTGGCAGGCGGGAAAGGTGCTTCTTTGGGAGAAATGACCCAAGCAGGCATTCCTGTTCCAGAATGTTTCGTTGTCTTGTCAACTGCTTTTGATAGATTTATTGAAGAAACAGATTTGAATGTAGAAATTGATGCAATCTTAGACCAAATTAATTATCAAGAGATGCATACAGTTGAAAATGCATCTGAAGAAATAAATGCGTTAATCCTAAATGCGGAAATGCCAAAAGATATCGCAGACGAAATACTGGTTGGTCATAAGAAGTTGGGAGAAAAGTTTGTTGCAGTCAGAAGTTCTGCCACATCCGAGGACAGCTCAACTGCTGCTTGGGCTGGGCAGCTTGAAAGTTATCTTAACACAACCAAAAAAGATATTTTAGGAAATGTTAAGAAGTGTTGGGCTTCTCTGTTTACGCCGAGAGCAATTTTTTACAGAAAAGAAAAAAATTTGCATAACCAAAAAATTTCTGTTGCTGTAGTTGTTCAAAAAATGGTTAATAGCGAATCTTCGGGCATTGCTTTTTCAGTTCACCCAGTAACCCAAGATGCTAACCAGCTTATTATAGAAGCGGGGTTTGGTTTAGGTGAAGCAATTGTGTCTGGTCAAATAACTCCTGACAGTTATGTTGTTGAAAAAGAGCCGAGAAGGATAATTGATAAAAATGTGGTTATACAAGAAAGGGGGTTGTACAGAAAGCCCGAAGGTGGAAACGAATGGCGAACTCTAACAAAAAAGGTTGGAGAAAAACAGGTATTATCAGACCAAGCGATATTAGAGCTAACAAAAATCATTCTTCAAATCGAACAGCATTACTCTTTTCCTTGCGACATAGAATGGGCCAGAGAAAAAAGCAAGTTCTATATTGTTCAAAGTCGGCCGATTACAACCTTAAAAAAAGAGAGCCCGCCTTCTATTGCTTCAGCCAGAATTATTGATAATTTTCTTAAGACTCTGTCTAATGATTCGATTTATCCTATCCGGGGGCCAATTTCTCCCCTTATGTGCGGAGTAAGCTGGACACCGAACAAAGAATGTTTTACAAACGAACCAATAAGCTTGTTTTTTGTCAATAAAGGAAGGGAGACCCTTGTATTGGTAAGTAAGGAAAAATGGTATAAGCATGCAACAGATGTGTTTTCTCAATATTTACAAAAAAAAATTAGTATTAAACAATTAAAAAATGCATATGAAAAATCAGAAAAAGAAATAGAATTGCTTTACAAAAAAGTTTTGTTTAGTGATCTTGCTAAGCTGTCGGAAAAAGAATTAATATCTTTATCTTTAAAAGTTGCAAAAGAGTTGAGCTTTGTTGTAGGAAGAACCGTCTACACAGAAATTTTTGATAAAGGTGTAATAACTAATGTTTTGGGAGAAAGGGAAGGTTTAACTGACTTAATTTGGGACAAATCAACCAGTCTTTCACTTGAATCTTTTGAAACAAGGAGAATGAAATATATTCTTCAATTGTTATCCCACACTAAAAACGTAAATGATGTCGTTAAGAAAGTTCTTTTTGCATACACAGACTACTCCTTCCCAAAAAAAGAGGAAGAGATAATCAAAGAGCTTCGTTCAATTAAGTCCGAAATTAAGTATCATCAAGCAAAAATTAAAGAGAAATATGCACAAATAGCCAAAAGCCAGAGAGAATATGATCAATGGCTGCGCTCTCTAAGCAAAGAAAATCTAAGAATAGCCAAATACATAAATTTTGTAATGCGCCTAAGGGATGTCAGAAAGGATATTCTTGCTAAAGCGCAGGCTTCAACAGCCTATTTAGCAAGAGAACTATTTCTTCGCGCTAATGTCCCATTAAAATTTGCTTATGCCTTACAACCGGGAGAATTGGCTCAAGGGGTTGATTGGATAAAAAGAAATAAAACAGAGATTATAAAACGTACCGAGGGGGTAGCATTTCTTTTAAGCCCTGACGGTAAGATAGAAGTTGAAACTGTTAATTTTAAAGAGGTTGTTGCTCGTTTTGAGAAAATTATAAATGAAAAACGTTCAAATTCAAATACGCTTAAAGGTCAGACAGCCTGCCCTGGAACTAAGAGCGGCACTGTCAGAGTCGTCCTTGATCCGCATAAAGCAAAAAATTTTGAAGAAGGGGATATACTTGTAACTTCAATGACGCGGCCAGAATTCGTGCCCCTCATGAAGAAAGCAGGCGCAGTTATAACCAACGAAGGAGGAATAACTTCTCACGCGGCAATACTCTCAAGAGAGCTCAAAATACCCTGCGTAATAGGCACAATTGTGGCGACCCAAATACTAAAAGACGGCGACATCGTAGAGGTAGACGCAACGAACGGTATCGTAAAAATTTTTGGAAGCGAAAAGATTGCGGATAAATTCATCCGATTAACACAAAATTTGGAGCTTTACCCACCAATTTATAGTTGCTCCCTGTTTATGCAAATGATTGCTGGATCAATTTACGGAAAATATTACAAATATTCTTCTAATGCGCCCTACTTAATAACGATGAAAGAAAATAAAGATTCTAAGGGATTTGTTACACAAACTATATTTACAGATATAGCAAAAGAAATTTTTGCAAAATATTGGAACAACCCCAACTTTTTGACAAAGAACAGGAAAAAAATTAACCAATATAGCAAGATTTTAGACCAAGCTTATTCAAAATGTAGTAATAATTATGCATCCACTGCCAATTTGGCAGCGCTTATTCCCTTATCAAAAAATGCGAGACACACTTTTAGGCAATTCAACACATTAGTATGGTTTACTGTCCATTTTAATGAAGAGTTTTGTCGTAGCTTATTAGAATATCACAAGATTGGTATTTCAGCAGATAGGCTTAAAGAGATATGGAAGAATGCAACAACACCCGCATTTGACTCTTTCGAAAAAAGACGCCTTAAATACATACTAAAACTAATAAATGAAAAGACCTCGTGGCTAAGCGTTGCAGAAAAATGCCAATACTTCTATGCCAATTATGATAAAATTGCTAATTTAGAAAAAGCCAAAGAGGAACTTTATAAAGAATATGGGAGGCTCACACAAAACCAAGTGCGTGATTTGATAAAAAAGGAGAAAGAAGAACAAAAAAAGCGAGTATTGAGCCATAAGAAGTGGTTTAAGTCTCTTGATAAAAAAGAACAAAAGCTCGTTAATTACTTGCAAGAAGTTATATGGCTAAGGGATGTAAGGAAAGATGTTGTTAGCAAAGTATTAACTATTACTTATCGTGTAGCACAAAGACTTTTTAGGGAAGTTGATTTGGATGAGCGCCTTATACCTTACTATTCAGTTGATGAGGTATCGCGCGGCTTAGGCTATTTAACCAAAAATAAAGAAAATATCCTCAAACGGCCAGCAGGCATATCAATGCTTTTGACGATGGACAGCGATGCCCCACCAGAATTTGAATACGGGACCTATGAATTAACAAGGGATAAGCTCGAAAAATATTACAAAGAAAATCTTGTAAAAACTGAAATAAAAAATTTAAAAGAAATCAGTGGCGAAGTTGCTTGTCAAGGAAAAGTGCGTGGGCACGTTAGGATTGTTACTAACCCATCTAAAACGAAAAATTTTAAACAAGGCGACATCTTAGTTACAGCGATGACCCGCCCGGAGTTTGTTCCCTTAATGAAGAAAGCCGCAGCTGTAATAACAGATGAAGGGGGGATAACATCACATGCAGCAATTGTGTCTAGAGAATTAAAGGTGCCTTGTATTATAGGAACTAAATTTTCAAGCACTATCTTGAAAGATGGAGATTTCGTTGAAGTAGATGCAAACAAGGGCATAGTAAGAATATTAAGGAGGGTGTAAGATGGAAAAAAGATTTTTTGTAACGAGGCATTCAAAGAAACCAAAAGGGGAAGACATTGAATCAAAGGAGTATAAGGGTATTTCTAAAAGCGGAGTTGACTTAGCAAGGCAATCTGCAACCAACATTTTAGAAACTATTGAAAGAAGCCCTCCAGGGGCAGTTATATTCCTTGGTGGGGTGTCTGAAGAACCAAGAACGCGATCAACAGCAGAAGTTTATGGCGATCAATTAAAAAAATTACTTTCAGATAGAAAAGACGAGTATATTGTTATAACTAAAATAGATATAGCAAAAGAGCAGGGTTACACCAAGATAATACAACAAATAAAAGACGTTATAGACAAAAACCCTGATAAAAAAATAATTGTGGACATTCCGTTATTTATTAAAAACATCGCACAAAAAAGTGAAGGATGGCTGACAAAAGAAGGAAAACCCGCCCCTTACACCATAAAACTTCTCGAAAAAACGAAAGGTGATCAATCAGAAGCAGAAAAGTACTGGATTGAAAACCAAGGCGAAATAGACGGATTAAAAGGCCCTAAACCTCTTGAAGTTGCAAAAAAATATGAAGAAGGAATAAACAGGCTGGAGCAATTTGCAAGAAAATATATTGGAAACAGGCCATGCATAACAGGATTAGTAGGGCATAGTTGGGGGCTAGACGCTTACTTAACCTACCTTGTCGGGGAAGGAAAAATCGATTTACCGAACTTTGAAAAAGTAAGTTTGGGAAAAGGAATAATTAAGGAAACAGAAATGGCTTCAGTTAAAATAACACCAGAAATGACAACAATAACTTACAGAGAAAAAGAAACACGGAAAAAAACACTTGAACACATAATCGGTTTAGTTGCAATTGGTGCCTTATTTGCCTCAACCTTTTTCTTTTCAGACATAACCGGAAATGCAATTGGCGCTTCTAATATAGGGGCTAATTTTTTTTTGTTTTGGTTCGCCGGAATTGCCATAGCTTGCGCATTAATTTTGGTTCGTTTAAAAAAATAAAAATTTTTAAGTCTTTAAATTTCAGATTTTTTTGTAAAAATTGAAGATGTCTCCTGCGCTTAGCTTTTCTAGCAATCTTTTGTCTGGTGAGCGGATTGTGCAGTGTGCCATTCTCCAGCCAATTGCAGTTGTTTCAGATTTTGTTATTTCGGCAACGCAGTTCTCTGCTTCATCTAACAAGGACATGCCTTCGGAAGTGAGGGATTTTAATTCTAAAAAAATGTGTTTGGCATGGTCGAATGCGTGATGCCCATCTATTTTCCCTATTTTGAGTTTGAGTGGATTCTCCTTTGTTCCTTTGATGTACGCGCCAAAATGCCAAGCCCAAACTTTTTCAAACTCAAAATGGTTGAAGCCCTGGTTGTAGCTGGTTTAGATTAAAGTCGCTAAGAAATAGCCTAAATCAATTTTATTTCCTGCTTGCTCTGAGTAACCAGTCCAATCTGGGATGACAAATTTTTTGTTAAAACTTTTTATTGTTTCAGGTTTAATTTGGTAGGTTTGTAAGTCTTCTCGGGTTTCAACAAAAAAATAATTGTATTTCTTATCCCACGAGATTCCACACCCCCAATGAGTTTTTTCTACTATTCGATTAAAGTAAGCTAGCAATTCGTCAACAACGGCTTCTTCGCTTTGGATGACTTGTAACTTTTTTTCTTCAACTGGTTTTTCAGGTTTTTGGAATACTTGTTCTAGTCCCATTTTTTGTTTCGTAATCTTCCTATATGGAAAGAGTTGTCTTCTCCAAATACAACTTGCTCTCTTACAGATTCCAAAATTTCTTGTTTTTGTGAATAGACTTTGCAGTTCTTAATCTGCCGCCAACCAAATTCTTGTCCATGGTGGTTTGTAATTTCAATCGACCCATTCTTGGCGTAACCAAAGTTGGAATTTCCTTCAAGGGTTGTTATTTTGATAACCCCGTTGTTGGCATAATTAAAGTTATGGTTTCCTTCTAACTTTTTTATTTTGGCAGAAAACTCGTTGCTCAATTGAAAGTTGCATGATCCTTTTAAATGTGTTATGGCAACAGAAAAATTATGGGCCTGGTCAAAGTGGTAGTCGCCATCTAGCTTTTTGATTTTGGCAGAAAAATATTGTGCATAGATAAAGTTGTTGGTTCCCCTCATTGTGCTTATGTTTATCTTTATTGGATTTGATTTTGTCCCTTGCAAAAGAATCCCAAAGCCACCAACATCGACTTCCCCAAACCCAAAATTGTTATACCCTTGTTGATAGCTTGCGTGCATCATTGCTGAGAGATCTAAGGACAAATAGGTTAGTTCATCTTGTTTCATTCTTGCTTTTTCGTAAAATTTCCTAATTAGTTTAGGACTGATTTTGTAGCTTTGCAAAAGATTTGGAATTGTATTCAAATAGGATTTACATGCATTAAACCCTTCTACTCCATCATGACTTTTTTCAAAAAATCTGAACAGATCATCAAGGATAGCTTCTTCACTAACAATTACCTGTAACTTTTTTTCTTCTTCAGGTTTTTCTGGTTTTCCAAAAACGTTTTCTAGTCCCATTTTTTTTGTGGCAAATTGCCGTAAATGAATTGGTTGGTTTCTTTTCCTAGGGGGCCTATATTTACAATGTAGGCTGATTTTTGCTTTCTTATTGGTTTCTTGTTTGGAAAGTATACTTGGCAGTCCCTCATGCCCCAACCAAAAGAGGTGAGATCTTTGATGATTGATATTTCGATGCGGCAATGCTTTGCACAAACAAAACTTTGCCCTTGAAGTAATTTTTTTATTTTGAGCGTGAGTTTATTGCCTTTTTTGCCTTCTAAAAAAGCGCCAAAACAATCAGCATTTATTGTTTCGAATTCGAAATAGTTGTTGCCTTGGTTGTAGCTTGTTTGAATCAAAGCGGAGAGGAATAGCCCTTTTTCTTGGGTGCCTTTCTTGATGTTTTCATTAATTTTTTGTATAGCCTCAGGTGGAATGTTAAGACCTTTAAGGTTAAGGGCGGCGGATGTGTAGTAAGCATGCCAATTGTTGTAGCAAGGTGGGGTTTTGTTAAAATAGCCTAATAAGGATGCTAACAGTTTGTCTAATTCGCTTTCTTTGGTATTGATTATCTGCAGTTTTTCTTCTCGTATTAGTTCTTGTTTTTGGAAAATCTTTTCTAAGCCCATCAATTTTGTTATTTTCAAGTGGAGATTATATAAATG
>JACQSW010000128.1 GCA_016211095.1 Candidatus Woesearchaeota archaeon
AAAAATAAATCACAAAAATTTAAAACAAAGGGCGACTTTATTGAAAACGTATTTGAATACGATGATGCAAACAAAGACGGCAAGTATGATACAATCCGCAAGATTTACTTCGCGGACAGAAATGAAGACGGCGTAACAGATTTAGTGCACTTCCAACTCTTCAAAAATGAAGGGGTGTTCAAAAAACCGTTAATGACACAAGCCATGATGATAGACGATGACTATGACGGCATTGCTGACCGAATAATCGCTGATAAAGACGGCGACAACAACTACGACAGCCAACTGTTTATAGGCATTCGATTAGACCCAGATGGTTTATTTTTTCTCTTTTTTTAAGAAACATAAAAATTTATGGAGGAAAAAAATGAAGAACAAAGGCTTAACCGCAATAATAGCTGCAACAATTGCAACAGTTTCGATAGTGGGGTGCGCAAAAAACCCTCAACCAATAATAAAACAGGCAAATAATATTGAGGTGCCAACCTACAATAAAAAACAAGCTGAAAAAATTGAGATGAAGGGTGACCTTGTAGATGGCATGATTGAAGAAGGGGACATAAATAAGGATGGAAGGTTTGATGCGGTTGCGCATGTGTATTTTGCTGACAGAAATGGGGATGGAGTGGGAGACTTAGTCCATGCTATACATTACGCACCGACAAAGTGGCTTAAAAGGCTAAAACTCGTTGAACAAGCAATGCTAATAGATGATAATTATGACGGAGTAATTGACCGCACAATAGTTGACATGGATGGGGATAACGTTTACGAAAAAGAAGTAAAACTATTTGAATAAAAAAAAGATAAAATTTGGAGGAAAAAATGATAAAAAACAAAACTTTAACAACGCTCATCGCAGCGGCGCTGGGAGCAGCAAGCCTAACAGGTTGCGCAACAATGATAAAAAACAAATATGAAGGATCCGTGGAACAAGACAACGGAATAAAAGTACCAAGATACAACCCAAAAAAAGATATTATGCATAAGATTACTTTGAAATGTGATGAAGTGGATGGGGGTATCCAAAATGGAGACTTTAACAAAGATGGGCGATACGACTCGATTATTGAAGTAAATTATGTCGATAGAAACAAAGATGGCATTGCTGATATTGTTCATTTAATCGCTTATACTGATGACACCCTATCCGTAAAAAAGTGGCAAAGTATATTCGTAGATGATAACTTTGACGGTCCGTTTGACCGCCTCATCACCGACCAAGATGGAGACGGGCACTATGATCGCGAATTGTAAAAATAATACCATTTAAAGGCAAAATTTATTTTTTTCTTCTTTTTTTAAGAAAAAACTTTTTTTAGCCAGAATCCTATTTTTTGGAATAAGCTTCTTTTAACAAAGCATTTGTTTGCTTCGCATTGGTTTGTTAGGCATTCGTAGTTGTTTTGGCAGCTAGTTGCTTCCTGTTTTTGGGGAGCAATTATTCCGCCGAAATCGCAAAATGCTGGGCCTGTTGCTGCTTCAACTCGCGCTCCAGTAAACAAGCAATAATCTTTGAATATGCATCCCTCGCAAGCAGGCTTGCATAGGTTTTCTTTGCAGACGTTTGATACGCATTCGTAATTATTTGTGCATTCTGAGTTTAATTCTTTTGTTTTTTCTAATCCTTTTGCACCGCAGTATTTGTCTCCTTCTTCAGTTTTTATTTTTACACCAATGCTTAAGCATTGTTTATCGTAGCTGCATCCACTGCATTTCTGTTCTTCTTCAACTTTTGGCAGTGGAACTGGCTCTGATTTGATTGGGATCAGCCTAGAAATTTCTTTATGCTGTTTTAAGAATATCCTTATTACGTATTGGTCTCTGCTTAGCGCATAAATTTTGCCTTTTAGGCTGTCCACTTCGACATCTATGACAAACCCTAAATAATCATCAGATTTGGGGTTAAGGTTGCCTATCCTCTTCACATACTTGCCTTGTGCATCAAAAATTTTTATTCTATGGTCAATTGGGTCGGCAACATACAGCAATCCATCTTCATCCACCTCGAGGCCGAAGGGGTGTAGGCTTTCTATTGTGGCTGACGGCATCAATCCGCCGATAGTAAATAGGTGATTGAGTTTTGAATCGAATGCTTGCACCCTATAATTTTGTTGTTCTCCAGTTCTTGATCCGTCTGCGACGTAAATTCGGCTGCCATCATTTTTTACAGCTACTCCGCTGACTGAAAGGAACTCTCCTTTTCCGAAGCAGTTTTGGCAATCTTTTCCTATTGTGGAAATTAATCCGCCGTCTTTATCAAGTATAAAAACCCTGTTTCCTGATGCAACATATACTTTGCCGTATGTGTCTGTGGCTACAGCTACGGGTTTCAGCTGTTTGCCTCCTGCTTCTGTTATCCTTTTTGTAACTGAGCCTATTTTGTTGAGGATGTAAATCCCTTTTACTTCGTCAGCTACGTACACTTCGCCATTATTGCCTGTGGCTACACCTACGGGCTTTTCGAGGAAACCCTCAAAGGTTCGCACATACGATTTTGCTTTGCCTAAAACCTGTACCCTTTTGTTCATTGTGTCTGCTACATAAATCATTTCTTGGTCGCTGAAGCTGATTGCTTCTGGGAAGTTGAATTGCGCGCTAGTCGATCCGTTGATTCCTTTGATTCCTAGGGTTTCTTCCAATGAATATTGAAGCGAAGCATCATCATTATACTCTATTGGTGTGGCATATATTTCTGTAACAACTTTTCCTGTTGGAACAAAAAATTGCGCAGATATAAAAAAAACTTCAAGCAGAAAAACTACAAAGAGATATTTGATTATTTTTTCTCGGGCAACACCCTTTTTCATCATGATTATAAGGGTTTTTTTGTTTTTATAACTTTCTATACCCAAAAAAAAAGTTAAAAAAAAGAATTTTTTATTGTT
>JACQSW010000135.1 GCA_016211095.1 Candidatus Woesearchaeota archaeon
CAATAAACGAAATCTATAATATGGAAGTATACACTGACTCGGGAGATTACTTCGGTTCAATTGAAGAAGCAATCCTAGCATCCAACAAAGTCAGCGGATGGAAAATAAGGGCAACCAAAAATTCTTTCCTAAGCAAAGCCTTAGGTGGAGCAAAAGGAGTAATAGTGCCGCACCACTTTGTTAGGGCAATCGGCGACGTAATGGTTATCTCAAAATCAGCGATTCCGATGCAAGAGAAGGAAGAAGAGGGAGAAGAAGAAAAATAAAAAGTTAATTAAAATATGGTTTCCTCACTAAGAGCAGCGTTAGAATTTTTAGAAAAATTCGGCTTCTTTGATGTAATATTGCCTTTCCTCTTAGTTTTCACAATCATATTCGGAATTCTGGAAAAAACAAGGGTCTTCGGAAGCGAAGAAGTTGATGGAAAAAAGTATCCGAGAAAAAACATTAATTCCATGGTGGCATTTGTCATCGCCTTCTTTGTTATTGCAGCCAAAGAGATAGTAGCAACAATCCAGACATCGCTCCCACAAGTAGCGTTAGTGCTGATTATCATTGTTTGCTTCTTAATGCTTGCAGGATCATTCATGGCAGACAAAGAATTCAGCTTCGAAAAAAGAAAAGGATGGGTGGCTGTTTTAACCATTACAGTTTTCCTAACAGTTTTAACAATATTCTTTAATGCTCTAGGATGGATGGACACGATTTATGCGTGGTCCAAATCAGAAACCGGAACATTATTCCCATCCCTCATACTCTTAGCTATAGTTATAGCAACAATATTTTATGTTGTCGGAACAAAACCAAAAAGTGAAGGAGGGAAAGAAGAATAATGCCAATCAACTTTAACCAAATAATAGCTCAAATGGAATCCACAGGGTTTTATGAAGTAATCTTGCCATTCCTGTTAGTCTTTGCCTTATTTTTTGCAACACTCCAAAAAGTGCAAATTTTTGGAAGAAACAGCAAAAACTACAACGTCGTAATAGCGCTAGTAACAGCTTTACTGGCTGTAAGGGTCCCACAAGTAGTTCAAACAATGAACAATTTTCTGCCAAGGCTCTCAATAGTAGTCTTGTTATTAATGATGTTGCTAATGGTTCTCGGCATCTTCGGCTCAAAAGCAGAGGGATGGTCAGGCGGATGGTTTGCGCTAGCAGCTATATTCTCAATAATTGCGGTCCTATGGGCCTTCTTCGGGGCAACAACATACAAAATAAACCTCCCACAATGGCTTAGGCTTGACGCAGCAAACGCAGGCTCACTTATAGGGGTAGCAATATTCTTCATCCTCATCTACTTTGTCTTGAGAACCGGAAATAACGGCATAGGCGGAAAAATTGCTGGCTCATTCGGCCCAGACAAAATAGGGCGGAGAAGCGGCGGAGAAGAAGCATAAACCAAAATGGCATCAATCCTTGACATAGGGATACTAGATTATTTCATGCCAGTATTCGTATTCCTCTTTATATTTGGGATATTATTTGCTATCCTAGAAAAGACAAACCTTTTCACAAGGAATAAGGGAATAAACTCCTTAGTAGCCTTCACGCTATCCTTAATCTTTGTCTTAACGCCGGACCTCATGAACCTCGTAAGCGTCATGACGCCATGGTTTGTCATACTCATAGTTTTCACCCTCTTCATAATCTTAATCTTTATGTTTGTAGGGATAAAAGAAGAAGCAGTATCAGCGGCATTCGCAAGCAGAAGCGTCGTCTGGTTTCTTGTCGTCGTATGCTTCATAATCTTAATTTATGCGATGACTGAAGTTTATGGCTCAAGAATACACGGCATAACGGCAGGCGAAGAAGCAGGAGAGGGAAGCGCAGTAAACGACGTAGGCCGAGTTATTTTCCACCCAAGAATATTAGGGGTAGGATTCTTATTAGTTATAGCGGCGCAGGCAGTGAGGCTAATCTCACAAGGCTTCAAATAATTCATTTTTAGAAAAAAAAAATTATTTTTTTTAGAATTGGGGACCAAGCTTTTTTCCTCTAAGCTCTTCTGTGATTCTTGATAATTCCTTAACATTCATCGTTAGCGGCTCAATAATTTTTTCGAAAACCCTTTCTAATGCCTTCATTTCTACCCCAATATCTTTTATCCCTTCATTATACTCTTTGACTTTGCCCAATACTGCGGACTGCATATTTTCAAATCGGGACTGCATACGGACAACTTCCTGCTTTACAGATTCTACGTCATCCACCATTTTAGCTTTCCACACATTAATGTCCCCGACATTAACCATTAGTTCGCTCCACTTCTCTTCAACAATTTCTTCTACCAGCGATTGCAGGTTTCCGAAAGGGCTTGGTTGTTGAGGCTGAAAAGACATTTGCTGGCTTCCAACATTGCTCATAACATTTTGGCTTTGTTGTTTGTATTCGTCTTGCGGGGCCTGATTTGTGGCCTGTGGGGTTGGCACAGGGATAAATTCGTCTTCACTTTTTTCCTCATTTATTGCTGAAAGCTGCATGCCTGAATTGCCCCCCTCTTCTACCCCGCTTTTTATGTCAACTTGGTTGAGCGCTTCTGAGATTTGTTGGAAAGAATACCCTTTTTTTTCTAATTCTTTTTTTATTTGGTAATCACTCATCCCGCCTTTTTTCATCTTCAAAACGTCTTCTGTTGGCGGAAAGTTGTCTGGCATTTATTCATTAACCCCTAAACCTTTTTTTTCTTCTAATACTTCTTTTGCTATCCTTTTTGCCTCTTCTCTGGTTACAAAGTTTAATGGGTTCCACAGATTAATATACTTTTCTAAAACTTTCACATTTTCTTTTTTTGCGAACGAAGTGAG
>JACQSW010000130.1 GCA_016211095.1 Candidatus Woesearchaeota archaeon
CATTAACCTTAAAGGATGTTACATATATACTAATAGAGAATATCATCCCAAAAGGAAAAAACTTGCGAGAAGTATACGAAACAAGAAACACAAGAGAAGCCAACGAACTATTATTCAACAACAAAATTAAAGTCACAATTAAGAACATAATAAAACTGCACTCAACCTTAATCAAAGATACCGGAGTTCAAGAGGGATTCAAAAAGGTCCCAAATTTTTTGCTAATGCGAGATGTAAAAACAACGCCACCGGAAAAAGTGGAAGAAGAAATGAAAAAACTGATAGAGTGGTATGAGACAAGAAAAAAAGAGGAACACCCAATAAAAGTTGCTAGCGAATTCCACAGCCGATTCGAACGAATCCACCCTTTCGAAGACGGAAATGGGAGAACAGGAAGATTGTTAATCAATGCCATCCTACTCGAAAACGGCTACCCCCCACTAATCATCCGAAAAACAATGAGAATCGCCTATTTTTCTGCATTAGAAGCATACGATAAAGGATATAAAACAAAACTGGAAAGATTCATACTGGAAAAATTTGAAAAAACATTCCAAAACTTCTTCAAAACCTACATAAAATACTTATGATCATGCTCCCTAAAAAATGTTAGAATAGAACTTATAAAAAAATAAGGAAAAATTTTATTGTTTGACAAAGCTGGATGTTGGTTCTCTTTTTAGTTCATTTAAGCTTTGCAGTTGGCTGGTTTGAACTTTTTTCTCCCTATACACTTTCCAGTCTGTATTCCAAATGAGTGCGTCTTCTGCTTGGTCCCTTGCAGTTTTCCAACAGTTATAAACTTCTTTTTCGTTTTCTTTGTAAGTTACTTCTTTAGCGTTTGGAGAATCTAAACTTAATGCTTGTCCATTGCATAATTTTTCCCCTTTTCCAGTAACTGTTAAGCTTCCAATTTTTGCTTGAATACTTACGGTGTAACCAGACTCTGTCCCTTCACGATTTGTAAACAGCTTGGTGCTGTAAGTTGCTGCGGCGAGCAAGCCATTTTCGAGTTTTTTGTTGCCGTAAACCCTTTGTGGCAGTGCTAGCGGTTCGTTAGGTTTATGAATTGTTACGCTACTCTTTTGGTCGTCTTTGTCTTCCGGTTTTTGTATAACCAAGCTTCCATCTTTATCCGTTTGTACCGTTAAGCTTGTTGTTTGCGCTCCGCATTCTTCTGGCAGCGTTATTTTGCACCCTGCTTGGTTGCTTAAGCTTTTTGTGTTTTTTATTTCGCATCCTGCTTCTTTGCTTGCTTCTTTAACCTTTTTTATAAATGCGCCGAGGTTTAGCCCTTTTTTGTAGCAGTAGCAGTAGTAGATTCCTGGCAGGCTGCATTCGGGTTTACGCGCTTTTTGTAAATACTTAACTGCCGCACCACTAATCTGAATTTCTGACAATACTGCTTCTCCAGTTACGCCTTCCAACTCTTGTCGTTGTTTGTTGGCCGGTTCATTTATGGATGGGCCCTTTTTTTGTTGTTCTTTTTGTGATGGTTTAGGAGACGGTTCAAACCTAAAGTCTCCATACGGGTAAAGGTATTCGTAAGGCTCTTCTAAAGGAGCAACTTCAGGTTCTAATTCTTTTTCTGGTGTCGCTGAAGGTTGCTCTTTTGGTAGAAAATCCTCGTCTCTTGGTTCTTCAACTGTAATCTCTAATTCTATTTTTGGCATTTTTTGCTTAGGTTTAATGTTGATTCTTGGTTTATAGCCGGATGGGCATTTGCCCCAAACTTCGCTTACAACATAATTCTTATTGCAATCACTTTTGCCTGGGATGACGATTTGGTTTGGTTCTTCTTCTAAAATTGGTTTAGCAACTGTTTGGGCTATTTTTGAGAAGCATTGAGGTGTGCAGCAAACATTATTTAACGCTGCATCAGCATCTACTACAAACTCTTCGCTGCTTATCGGCTTTGTGGAGATTACAAATCGTCTGTTTACGTCATAGTTGTTTGCGCCCCTGCCAAAGAATTCTACTTCACCTTTTCCTTCAGTGTTAACTGTTAAATCTTTTTTTGTTATAGCATTTTTTATTGTGCCAGCTCTGTTTTCGCTGAGTTTTTTATTAAATTTTTCGCTGCTGTCAGTGCTCGCAAAACCGTAAACATAAACCTCTTTTTTATCTTTAATTATTGCTACGAAACTGTTGATATCAACTATTTGTTGTGCTGTGAGTTCCGCTTTGCTTCTTTGTAGTATGCCGTCAAGCCTGCAATCAGCTTCTTTTGGCTCTTCGGCAGGGTTTGCTGGTTTTGCATCAATTTTTAGGCCGTTTGGCGTTAGCATTAATGTTCCGCTGTGTATAAGGTTGAGCTTTTCTCCGTCGAAGTTGTAGCCAACATAGCCATTTTTGGCTGGATCACAAACATAATTATTTTGGGTTGCGCAGCTTTCAACATCCTCTTTGGTTTTTTCTTTGTTTTCTAAATCGACGAATAAGCAGCCAGTTGTTGAGACCCCTTCTTGAGGTATTCCTATGGGTTGTTCTTCTGCTTTCCACCACGCTTTAAATCTTTCAAAATGAGTTGGTGGCTGTTGTGCCAGACCAATTTTTATGCTTGTCCAATCCCCTTGCTGTATAGGTATAGGCGTAAATCCACAATTTGTTGATTTGTAGCCATTTACGTTTTCGTAGCCGTACAAGTCTGTGTTTGCGCCTTTCTCATCTGTGTGCCGAATATTTTGAGCGATTATTTCATCAAATTTTCCATTTTTACATTTTGCATTTTGGAAGTTGTAGCTTCCCTTTTCTCCGAATGTTCCGTCGCCACGTATGGTTGTTGGAAGAATTTCAACTTTTTCTTTGCCGCAATTGAATACAAGCTTTTCTTCTCCGAGCTTGTCCTCGAAACATGCATTTTTTCCGTTGCATTCCCAACCGCCTTTCTTGCAAGTCAGCCCGTTTAGGGCGCCTGGTGTTGTTGTCATAGTTGTTTCCCCGCATTTGTAGTCTCCGACTTTTTTGGTAGTTGCAGAAAGCCTGAAAGTGTTTAGCATGTAGCCTTTATCATAGTTTATTTTGCAGTTTATTCCTTCTACCCGTTTTGCTTTGTCATAATTTTCTTGTTGGCAATTTGTTGGGCAACTTTGAGCTATCCCTGTTTCGCTTACTTTGCATTCTTCATCTTCGCAGGTTAGCGGTCGAAGGTTGAACTTGCTTCCTTTGTCTACGAATGAGAATGTTCCGTCGCAAAGTTTCAGCTCCGCTTCTTTAGCAGGCTCTGATCCTTGTGTTGGGATTTTTACTTCGCTGTTGAGTATCAGCAGCGTTTTAGCTTCTTCAAGGCTTACTGTTTCGTCAGCATTATAAGGTATTGCTGTAAATATTTGATCATTCGCCCTGGTTGGGATAACTGCACCAACAACAGTCACATTGTTATAAACTAAGGAGCTTTGAGAAATAGTGGATTGTAAGTAAATTAGTAAGGTGCCGGATGTTTTAGGTGTTAGGGTTAAAACGTTAACGTTTCTCGCAAAACTTTTTGTTAGGCTTAGGCTGTATTCTTCTTTGCCTTCGCAACTTGCCCCGCCAACATAAAAGTCATCATATCTTACTTCAAAGTTAGTTAGCTCCTTGAATGTTGCTTTGCTTTTTTCGAATAAGGATTTTTTTGTTTCTTCATTAATAGGTTCTCCGCAAAGAGGTGTTTGGTAAGCTGTTTCTTCTGCTGCGAAAACGATGCTTGCCAGTATAAAAAATGTTAAAGCTAAAAGCCCAAATTTTTTTATCATTTTATTTTTTCACTTCTCCATTGCC
>JACQSW010000131.1 GCA_016211095.1 Candidatus Woesearchaeota archaeon
GCTCTCGGAGGTCGCTGATCACCTGGTGAAATTCAAAAGAGCGTAGTCTTTGGGATGAGGGGAAGAATAGCAACGTCTTCCAAAAAACTTTCAGATATAATCCTTAATCCGCTTATGCACTTCTTCATGATGCGAAATATGCATAAAGATCCTAAAAGAGGCAAAAAAGAAGGGGGCAGTTGCCATTGAGAATTTATGAAAAATTCCAAAAATATGCTGTAGCCATCATTTTTTTATTGTTCACTTTTGTAATGCTAATTATTATGCATCCAAGCTGGTTTTAAACTTCCGTTAAATAGAGAGTGATTAAAATTTTTATCTGGTTGTTGGAATAAAGCTGCAAAATTTTAGTGGGAAGAGGGCGTCACTTAAGCACAATTTTTAGGCTTGTTATTTCAAAGTTGTTCTTCGGCATGATAAGGAGGTAGTTTGCTCCGCTGTCTACATAGCTCGCTATTTTTCTTGTGTATGTTTGTTCTGTTGTGTCGAAGTAGAATTCTGTGTCTTGGACCGTTACTGACGCCTTTTTAGCTTCTGTGCCTTTGAACTTCATCTCTAAGAAGAGGCTGGCTTTTTTGTCTGTTAGGGCTTCGTAAACTTCGGGTTCGATGTTGAAGTAGTATCTTGGGTAGCCGCTTTTGCCTAGCTCAAGTTTTAGACTTAATTGGTCTATGTTGTAGTCTCCCTCTGTCACTTCGAATTCGAAGGTATTTTTTCCGTCTTTGTTGAAGTATTCTTGGTTTATAGTTATTGTTCTTTTGTCCGGGTATTCGCAAAAGATTGCGTCGTCCAAAACTTTGTTGTTGTTGAGGCTTATCCTTAGTGCTTCGCCTGTTGGTGAGTTGCAGCTTACAAAGTAGTCGAGGCTTGCACCCTTAATCATGAATGTTGGGTCGAGGTAGAGTATTCTTGTATCTTTCCTGTTGCTCACCTTTGCCTGCTTTATTAGGGCAACGTCTTGTATCAGGTAATAGTTTGATGAGAATAAGTCTGTGGTTGGCATGCTTACTGCTAGCTCTATTGCGTTTTTGTTTTTTAGGTATGCAACCGGCAAGTTTAATGGCATCTGGTTGGATGTGAGCTCCCCTTCATAGACTAGCTTGTTGTTTAGCTTCATAAAAATTTTGCCTTTTGATTCGGTGATTAAGAAATTTAATTTTAGGTCTTTCACGCCTTCTGGGTCTGCCAAATCGAAGCTGATGGTCTTGTAATTATCTTTTAAAATATTTCTTGAGACTTGCAATGATTTTATTATGCTGATAGTTTCTGTTGACTCCTTTGAGAATAGGCGCAGCGAATCAAGGCTGTAAGTTTGGAGGTTTTGGGTGTATGTGTGCACTTTGCCTGGGCTTTCAGAAAGGATAACCTGCTTCGCTATTCCGGGGGTTGTCGTTGTTGTTGATTGGCTGCCTGTTTCTGTGCCGAGCAAATCTGCCCTCTCCTCTTCAGGCAGCAAGATTGTGAACAAGATGATGAACAATGCTAATAACAACAGAAACACCGATATTCCTACAGCATCCGCTTGGGCCCCTTTCATTCGTTTCATATACGGGAAGGATAGTTTTATTAATATTAAAGCTTTTCTGTTCCAGCAACAAAAAAATGGACATCATCTACCAAGACTTAAAGAAGGGGGAGATAAAAGTCAGGGCTAGGACGCTTGATGACTTGTGGTGCCTAAGCCAAATTATTGAGCCGGAAGACTTAGTTAGCGGGAAAACTATCAGAAAAATAAAGCTTGGGGAAGCAGAGGCGAGAACGTCCATAATAAAAAAGCCTGTAAGGATAACGCTTGGCGTGGAAAAGGTTGAGTTCCACAAATTCTCAAACTCGCTAAGAGTTTCAGGGACAATCATTGAGGGCCCGGAAGACATCCCAAAAAGCGCTTACCACACATTCGACCTAAAAGAAGGCTCCGCTATCAAAATTATCAAGAAAGAGTGGCCAAAATACCAGCTCAACAAAATTTTTGAAGCAACAAAAGAGAAAAGCCTTGGAATACTGCTTTGCGTTTTGGACAGGGAAACCGCAACCTTTGCCCTGCTAAAAAAATACGGCTACGAAATACTTGCAGAGTTAGAAGGCGAAGTCGAAAAGAAAGGTGACGAAAAGCAAAAAGAATCAACCTTCTACTACGACCTCGCAAAAATGCTAAACGAATATGTAGATAGGCATCAAATAAAAAAAATAGTGATAGCCAGCCCAGCATTCTGGAAAGAAAACCTAATCAAAATAATAGAAAAAAAGCATCCTGAGCTAAAAGAAAAAATCATACAGGCAAGCTGCAACGCAACAGGCAAAAACGGAATAAACGAAATCCTCAAAAGAGGTGAAGTCATCACAGCCTTAAGAGATGAAAGGGTGACAAAAGAAATAAGCCTAGTGGAAGAATTGCTGAAAGAAATCGGCAAAAACGAGCTAGCGGTTTACGGCTTTGAAGAAACAAAAAAAAGCGCAGAAGCAGGCGCAATAAAAAATTTGCTGCTAACAGACGAATTCCTCCAAAAAACCCGGGAAGAGGGAAAATACAAGCAACTAGAAGAAGTGATGCGAATTGTGGAAAAAACAAAAGGCGAAATCAACATAATCTCAACAGAGCACGACGGCGGAAAAAAACTTAAAGGCATAGGCGGAATAGCAGGCATACTAAAATACCGAACCAACTATTAACAGTAGTTGAAAAATGGTTTAAAAACAGATCGTTTCCAACTTACCAAATTAATCTTTTTGTGTTAGTTTTTTCTTTTGCCTAGACACGTCAGCTATTTTTTTCTCATCTTTCTTAACTTTTCTCTCAAGTTTTTTGATGTCTTCTTCCGGAGGCAGTTCTTCTGGCTTTATTCCCCTTTTAACCAACAATCCTCTGACATCCATATTGTTTTGCATGTGTTCTTTTGTAACAATATATTCCCCTTTCAGTTCATCTTTTTTAACATTGAAGTTTGTGATTTCTGTTGCAAGATTTTTTGCAGTGACGGTTACAGTAGGGAGAAAATCGGCAAGAGGTTTGCTCTGGGGGACGCCCAGCTTTTTTTTCATTTGCGCCGTTGAGTGCCCACCGAAAAGAACTTGATCGCCTTTGCTTCTAATCCTTGCAAATCCATCATCGTCAACTCCCCGCTCATATATAAGCTTAGATAATTCTGCCTCTGAAGCAATTAGTTTATTTCTTGCTTCAAATCTTTCATGCAGCGATATTCTTTGTTCTATTAATTCTTGTTTTCTTGTCTGTACCGCAAAATAGCCTTGCGCGAAGGCTATCTCATCTTTTCTTGGATCTCCATTCTGAGCAATCAGATAACACGCATATCTGGTAAGCATAATATCATCAATTTCCCTTTCCGCTTCAGAGCCAATCTTAACCTTTTTGCTGACGTCAGCAAAATGGTCTGCAACGATCTGCCCCGCATTTTTGCAAGATTCTTTTGCTTTGTCTATTATAGCTAAGAAATTTCTCCACTGAGTATACCCCAGAATATTCTGTAAATCCCTTGCGAACCAGAATTCGACTCCGCCTGCTTCTTGAGCATAATCCTCGAATGTCTTTTGAAGTTTTGTGATGGTTAGCTTGTCCATTTTAACTGTTTTTCAAATAAGGGAATATTTTTGTGCTTATAAATTTCACGCAAAAATTTCCGATAAAAATTCGGCGAGTTCGTAAAAGAATAGGGTAATCTGAGAATCTATTTGCCGAAAAAATATTCTTTTTGGATTGCACAAGCTATCTTTTGTCTAACCGCTAAAAGACCGTTGGCTTTTTCAGCCCCTGGCCTATTAACAAACATCGTTTGGGGTGTAACAGAATTCGGACAATGCAAGCCTGCCGCTCTCTTCCGATTTTATGCTGAAATAAACAGTTTTGCCCTCAATAGAATTTTCGCCATTTTGGCCTGCCAACGGAATCGTCACGTCATTTGTTCCCCCATTTGCCAATATGGTTGTTGTGGTAGTTGAGAACAACGGCTCATTTGTTGACGCGTCCACCAATTTTATCACGCCATTCCCGTCCACATTAGCCAAGACGTGCAGGTTAGACACGCCCTCCCGCACATTTATTTGTGGGACAACAAAATCTTTCGAACGCGCCTCACCTCCGCGAACAACAATGGAGTATTGGGAGTTGGAGGGATAAACCCCCTCGTTAGGCATGATTTCGAAATTGCCGCTCCAATCAACAGTTTCCTTCCCTATCTCGGGTAAGGGATAGCAAGGATTAATCTCTTCTGTTACTGGGCTGCAAGGAACCTCCTTACCGCCAATGGTTATTTGCGGAAAAATTTCTATTCTTTTAGGATCGCCAATGCCTCCGTAAGTGTCAGCGGAATATGTTGCATCAAAAAACTCTATGCCTGCCTGAGAAAGGCTCTTCGTACTCGGAAAAAGAGAAGCCCCCCTAGTTCCTTCAATCCGGAAAAGGAAAGAAGTTATCTTCTGCCTATCTGCATTCTCAATCTGAAGCTTGACTTTGCCGCCAAAAGTGCAGGCCTTCTTAACATCCAAAGCAACCTTCGTCGTGCAAGTAATCTGCGCCTCCGCCCTCTCCTCAGAAGTTTGCTGAAGATTCCCAACCCAACCCCGACCCCAAACAAAAACTCCAACAGAAATAACAACAACCAAGCCAATAATAAGAACAGTAGCTATTAATGGAGA
>JACQSW010000132.1 GCA_016211095.1 Candidatus Woesearchaeota archaeon
GGGTTATGGTCACCTGCGAGAGTCTTAAAAAAAACAGGAATGGGGAGTTTATAAACCCTGCGCGCGTTTGTCGCCATGTCCAGTGGTTCCCATTCACCGAGGTTGGAATTCATCCATTGGCTAAATCCCATAGCTTTCTTCAGCACAAAAACTATATAAAAGCAGAGATTATCCTTCTTTGTAAGTTGAGTTGGTAAAAGGATGATAAAAAAATTTCTAACAATAATAGCCTTATTAATGTTTATGTCTAGTTTTATAACAGCTCAAGAAGAAGGCAGTACAACAACAGCTCCAACGGAAACTCCAACAGAACAGCCAGCACCTGAGCCTGCTAGTGAGCCAACAACAGAACAGCCGCAAGAGCCAGAGCAACAACCTGTTGAACAGCCACCAACAGAAGAGCCGCTCCAACCTCAAGAGCCAATCCCTCCACAAACAGAGCCGCTACCACAAGAACCATCCTCACAACAACCACCTCAAGAACCAATGCCATCAGGTGAGGGGCAAACAAGAGAAGGGTGCTGGGTTGGAGAAGAAAGAGTTCCCTGCCCTAACGAAGTTGGAGAAGGATGCCAACCCATATTCAACCCCGGCACAGGAATGACAGAAGTAAGGTGCGGCGAAGCAATAGAAAACCCAAAATGCCCCCCATTCCCAGCTGACGCAGCAAGAAGATGCGCAGAAACAGGGGGAAATCCGCAAGAATTCAAAGACCAAAGAGGCTGCCAAAGATTTGAATGCAGATTTGGCAGCGAAGAAAAAAGGGGATTCGGGCAAAGGTGCCCCCCATTCGAAGAAATTGAATCAACAAAAAGAAAATGCGAAGAACAAAACATGCAATTCACAGTATCCGAAGAGTTCGGATGCAAAATAGCCCGATGCGAAGGGGGAATGGGCCAAAGACCTGGAGATGAATGCCACAAACTGCCCCCATCTGAAGAAATAAGAATAAAAGAAGATTGCAAAGAAAAAGGGGGATACATAATCCAAGAGTTTGATGAGAGGGGATGCGTTTTCCCAAGATGTTCTGAAAAAATAAGGGAACAAAAAGAAGAAAGGGGGAGGCCTGATATTTCTGCTTGCAGGAGTGATGTCCCAAAGGATGCCTACACGAGATGCGAAGAGGAAGGCGGCCAGCTCACCATTAAGAATGATGAAAGGGGATGCATCGTTTTCAGCAAATGCGTAAGGAGGGGCGATTCAAGCGAGCTCGAATACGAATTTGTGGAAAGCGTTCCGCCAGCAACAAAACTTGTTGAAATCGCGTTCAAGCTTGAAGAAATAAAGATAAGCTTTGGCAAGCTTGCCAAAAAGTCCGAAGCGATAGCCCAATATTACCGAAGCGTTGGCGACGAGGCCAATGCCAAAAAATTTGAGACAATCACTGGAATGTTCACAAGCGCACAAGGAAGAGTTGAAGATATCAAGATAAAAATGCGGGAAAAAATAAAAGATTTAACGCCAGAAGACATAATGAACTTTAAGCATGACCTAAAATATATTAGTGAAGTAATAATGGAAGATGTCGCCTATGTCATGCTGGGTGGTACAGCCGAATTTGAACAAAAAGGGGAAATAAGGGGAGAAGAATCTTTTGAAGAAAGCGGTGTTAGCAAAGGTGATTGCGGATTTGACTTCAGGTGCTTCGAAAAATCGTTAAGGATTTGTTCACCAACCAAATTCGCGCCAGAGCCAAATATAGAAATAAAGATAAGCGGGTTAGAAAACAAAAATTGCAAAATCGAAATTGAAGACAAGCGCCGAGACGGAACGTCCACAATGGAATGCTTGTATCCTGATTACGCCTTCGGCGACTTAAACAAGGAGGCAATGCTTCCTTACTGCAAAGGCGCCCTTGTTGAAAGCTACAAAAAAGAAGAGATAGCAACAAAAACTGAAATGATTGAGCCGCAAAAGAGGGAGCCCATGACAAAAGAAATGCGGCCAAGGGATGTGGAAGGATTTAACAGCCAAACAGAGATTATGGGCTGCAAAAAAGTAGAAAATGGAATGGTAGAGAAAGGGGTGTGCGGAAATGCTTGCTGCGAGCCAAGCATAGGGGAAAATGAAAGGAACTGCCCAAGAGATTGCACAGGCAACATAGAATTCAACCCTACGGGCCGTTTCTTTGCTTATGCAGAAAAAGCAGCGAACAATTTTAAATTATTAGGGGCAGAATAAGATGGAGAGCACAATAAACATAAAAAAAAGAACAATACTAATCGCAGTATTAATACTAATCGTTATTGCTGTGTTGGCGCTAGTTGCAGAAAGATACCTTCCATCAAAAAGTGTGGCTATACGGAGCGGGGAAGAGGCAAAAGACGAAATTGCTGGAATGAGCCAGGAGCTGGAAGATTTAAGCTCCACCATCGGTAGCGTAGACGAAGAGCTAAAATAGCTTAAAAAAAGTGAGCCTTCTAAAATTTTTAGAAAAAAGTTTTTAAATAAAGGAAGAAAAGCCTTAAGGTATGGTTAGCACCGGCAATAAGGAGTTGGATAGGCAATTTTGTTATGAGCCTGTTATAAACTGCGTTTATGGAAAGGCGGCTACGGGCAAAACAACGCTCTGCTTAAATGCAGCTACAAGCCTCGCTAAAGAGGATAAAAAAGTTTTCTTCATCGACACTGAAAACAGCTTTAACGTGGACAGGATTAAGCAGATGATCAGCGATAACAGGGTGTTTGACAACATATTAGTTATGAAGTGCAACAGCTTTGATGAGCAATGCAAAGTTGTCGAAAACTTAATGCTGATAAAGGGAATGCTAAGCCTCGTAATTGTGGATTCTATAAGCATGTTTTATAGGCAGGAGCTGCAGGAAAAAAAAGATCCGAACCCTAGGATGTCTAAGCAGCTTAGCACATTAGCTGAACTCACAAGGAATGGAATCCCCGTTTTAATCACAGCGCAGGTTTACTCAAATTTGGGAGATGCGGTTTTCCCCGTTGGGGGGAGCATGCTGATGAATTGGAGCCCCTGCCTGATTGAATTAAAGCATGAAAATGATAAAAGAAAGCTCATTCTAAAGAAGCATCCAAAATTTTCTCAAACAGAAGCAAGTTTTGAAATAGTAAACGAGGGCATAACCTTAACAAAATAGTTTCTTGTTAAAAAGAAAAAGCTATATATAAAGAAGGTTCCCTATTTTTCTTTATGCAAAACCTCCTTTTTACTTATCTAACTTCATTTTGGGACATCTTTAAAAATGTGTGGTACTGGATGCTGATTGGGATGCTAATATCTGCATTCGTCAGGGAGTTTGTGCCTGTAAAAAAGATGTTGGAATATTTTGGCGGGAATGATTGGAAATCTTTGGGACGGGCAACAATTTCTGGCTTGTTTGTTTCTGTATGCAGTTGCGGCGCTGTGCCAATAGCGTCAACTTTGCGTGAAAGGGGCGCTTCAACAGCCTCAACCTTAACGTTCCTGCTTGCAAGCCCCTGGGCGGGGTTCATCCACTTATTTATCCTTTCAAGTTTTATCGGAATAAAATACACGCTGCTGCTTTTTGTTATAGCTTTAGCTGTGGCTTTTATTTCAGGATTAGCCCTTGCTAGGCTAGAAAACAAAAACAAGATTACCCCCGGCATCCCAAGAAAGCACAAAGACCATGAAGACCACAAATGTGTTGAATGCGCACAATTAGAAGAGGCAAAACGCGGCGGAGAGCCGTTAAAGAGAAGAATAATTTACAATGTTCCGAAGCATTTGTGGGGAATATTTATTGACGTTGGAAAGTACATGTTTATCGGCTTATTTACTGCAGCAGCCTTAAAGGCATTTATTCCAGTAGGGCTCGTAACACAATATCTTGGCGGCGGAAAAAAATTCTTGCCAGTGCTTATAGCCGTCCCTATAAGCACAATAATTGAGTTAAGCGGCGAGGGATTTATCCTGCTCGCAGGCCAACTATATGAAATGGGGGCATCGCTTGGTGTTGTCTTCACAATGGTAATGGTAGGGGTTTCTACAGATTTAACAGAAATCTCAATGATCATAGGGAAGTTTGGGAAAAGAACAGCCCTCGCATACGCTTCGATAAGCCTAGTGCTTGTTATCGGTGCTGCGATGCTTATCAACTCATTGGTTTAGCCTGATTCTTATTTTGGGAAAAAACGAGTGCTGTAAAAACGTCTAGAATTTTGAAAAAAAGAACGCCTTAAAAAAGATTAACAAAGAAAAACCGAAAAAATCGCGAAAATATAGTTTTCAATTAACTTCTTCAGATTTTTTAGCCCAGTAATCCTTCAATTTTCTGACAATCTTAATCGCTTTTGGCATAAAATTTTTGTTCCAAAAGAATAAAGCATCATTCATCAGCTTCCCTTCAAGCGCCTTATCTTTGGTGAGGCCAGCCAAATCCCTTTCAAACTTATTCAAAAACTCTTTCTTGCCCATATTATTTGTTATCAAGAAAGCATCTTTTCCACTTCCTCAATTTCTACCTTTCTCGGATTATGGCTTAGTTTATAGCCATACCAATGGTCTTGGAAGATAGTTTTTACTGATAGAAAACCTTTTGATTCCCCTTTTGCTTGATTAATCTGTGTTGATTGGATAACAACACTAAAGGGTTAGCACCTAAAAAGGCTAACCCTTTATAGATTATATACCAAAATTTATAAACTTCCTTCTCTTAATTTTTCATTTATGCTAGAGCGCATTTACAGTTTGTTGATGAAGGAAGAAGAGATAACCTGGCAGGACATTATTTATAGTTTAGTAAAATCGGAGGAAATGAACCCGTGGGATATCGACATTTCCGTATTAACCAAGCGATATATTGAGACTATCAAGATGCTTGAAAGTATGGATTTTTTTCTCTCAGGCAAAGTTTTGCTGGCATCAGCTATACTTCTAAAAATAAAATCTGAAAAATTAGTTGGGGAAGACATAGAGAACTTTGATAGCTTCCTGTTCCACTCTGATGATGTTGTGGAGGACTTAACTGATTTTGTTGGCCAGCAAAGAATAATCCTTGATGTTCCGCCATTGGCAATAAAAACTCCCCAAGCAAGAAAAAGAAAAGTTTCAGTACAGGACCTAATACAATCCTTAGCTAAGGCATTAGAAGTGAGCAAGAGGAGATTCATAAGGAGGCAGGCCGAATTGAGCTATTCTGTGCCGTTAATACCTATCAAAAAGATTAACATAACAGAGTTGATAAGGGATGTTTATTCAAAAATCAAATCATTATTCGACAAAAAAGAAGAGGTAACATTTTCAAAACTAATAATTCCTGGAAACAAGGAAAGTGCAATACTAACTTTTTTGCCGCTGCTTTACCTTGATACTCAACAAAAGATTGACCTGAAACAAGAACAGCCTTTCGGAGAAATATACGTAAACCCGTTAAATTAGTCCTAATGCCTTTAATATATGCATGAATAATCCTTCTTTCTCGGCTGTGCCCTTATATTTCACCCCTAAGAGTGATGCGGCAAGCCTTTTGTAAGCAACAGCAGATGGCGACCTTGGATGAGTGTATATTACTGCATCCCTCTTCACTAATGCTTCCCTTACGCTTCTGTCTTCTGGGACGACAGCGATGACTGGAACCTCAAGGATTGTTTCAATGTTTTTTATGCTAACATCCGTAGGGTCCTTTTTTGTTTTTGTGACGACAACGCCAATAACCTCTTTGCCTAATTCGTTAGCTAATTTTATGGTTTTTAACGCGTCGGTTATTGCAGGCATCTCTGGGTTTGTAACTATTATTAATTCGTCAGCTGCTTCCATTGCTGCAGTAGCTTCCCTGCCGAGGCCTGCTGCCCCGTCAATCAAAACAATTTCTGTTAATCCGTTCAAGCCGAACAAGCTTTTTTTGAGTTTGTCTGTATACGAATATTTTAAGTCCTTTATGGATATGCTTGCTGGCACAATTTTAGTGCCAGAAGGATGCATATAAACGGCGTCGATTATCTTATTTTTTCCCTGCAAAACGTGGTGGAGGTTTATCGGCACAACGGGCACACCCAAATGAAGCCCTACGTTAGGCGTGGTGAGGTTGCCGTCAACGACGATGGCTTCCCTTCCGAAGTAGCTTATGGCTGCTCCGAGGTTTATTGAGGTGGTTGTTTTGCCTGTCCCCCCCTTTCCTGCCAGGATACCGATGAATCTTGTCATTTTTTCTCCATCAAAGCGTTAAGGTGGTTTAGATAACTTTGCGTTTTTTTTGTATACTCTTTTAACCTTTCAATATTAATCAATTCATTTTTTGTTGCAAACGCCACATTCTTCCTGTACTCTTCAACTCCCTTGTAATCTGAGGCCAAAATTTTTTTAAGCTTGAAATAAAAGTCAATTAAATCTTTTACTTCTTTGTCGTTAGAAAAAACTTTTTCCAAAGCTTCACACTTAGCTGATGGCGCGGTGGGAATAATTTTTAGCTTATTCTTCTCTTTAGCGTATAGGATTACTTCGTCAGCTTTGTAATTGATGGCGCTCACAAGCTTTAGCAGCGCATTTTTTATAACATCAACTGTGCGGGTATACTTCAAAGTCACGTAAACTAGGTGTTCTGCTCTCTTTAGTTCTTCTTCCGCATCAACTGTTCTTTGTTCAATCATTTTTGCCTTACCAACGCGCTAGCTCTTTCTAAGAATTTGCTGGATTGGGAGAGGTATTCCTTAATTTTTTGGATATTAAGAGTTGTGAGCCGGTATTCTTGTGAACAAATGATAAACTTGTCTTTTCTGACAAATTCTACAGGGCTTTTTTCGTGCTCTTCAATAAGAATTTTTAGGTCAATTATGGCAGCGATTTGCCCCCTATCAATATTATATCTCCTTGCACACTGGTTTTTGAATGTTTCCAGTTCAGCATCAAAATTGCCGTTAATTGGGGGAATCCTTTTATAGAGCCTTTCGTAACGCAGTATAGCTTCCATTGCTTTTATCATAGATTTGTAAATGTCATTTGCGATGAGGAGAAGCATCTTTGTTTCCCTAACAGCGGGATAGGTTGTATAGGTTAAATGGTCAGCTGTTTTGTTAAACTGGTTGGCCTCTGCAAGCAAATTTCTGATTTTTTCCATTTTCTATCAGTTTATTATCATCACTATATTTAACCTTTTCGCTAAGAACTCGAAATATAGCCCCCTCTTTTTTTGGGCTTAGTTATCTTCTGTTAGCTCAATTATCGCCTTTGCTAAATCCCCTTCATTTCTTTCGAGGGATGCCTTTGCTTTTTCTTTGGAAACCCCTGCTTGTGAGGCAACAGTTTCTATGTCTTCTTCGCTAATCCCTTTTTCTTCTTCTATGACGCCGCTTATTTGGAAGCTTTCTTGGCCGCCCATATTGATTTTTACCACGTTAGGGTTTCTTATAATGAGCTTCTTGCCGCTAGTTTTTATTATTACTTCTGAAGCATTTATTTCTTCTTGTTTTATCCCAAGCTGCTTCATCGCTCGTTTCATCATTTGGGGATTAATGTTAGGCATCATCTTTTTGGCTCCAAAAAATTTTTTTTTGTTTAGCCTAAAGGCTTTGTTACATGGAGGAAGAACTCGATTGCGATAACAACAACGATAAGGATTATGACAACGATTGGATTGAACTCTATCTTGCTTTTGTAATCGTCAAAGTACCTGATTAGGCCTCCGCCGCTTGAAGGCATCTGTATTTTTTCGTTCATAAGCTTTCCTTCTTGTGTTTTTGAAGATTTATTAAGGATTGGGTGGCTATAAGCCGCCTTTTGTCAAACCCGCCTTCAATAATTTGTAGGTGGTGGTTTGCCCTAACATTCGACTAAGCGCCCGTTTTTGGGCTTGCACTGGTCGGGTCTCGCCGTTTCATCGCTTCCAAAACACTCAAACACTCAACCTTTGATTAGGCATCATTGTTAATGTTTAGGCCGTTTCGTTTCTGTGCGGTTGCCTTCCATCTCTGGAACCAAAAACCGATTTTTGCGGTTTCTTAGCGACCGTTATTCTTTTAGTGGGCGGACTTTCCTCACAACCGAATCGGTTGCGTAAGTTAGGCACCACCCCATCCTTAAC
>JACQSW010000136.1 GCA_016211095.1 Candidatus Woesearchaeota archaeon
ACAACGCAGCAAGGCTAATCAAGCCTTCCTTAGAAATCCTAAAGGATTTCTACAAAGCCCTTAGCCCAGTTTTCTGGCTAACCAACTTTTAATTTTTTTTTAACAAAAGTTTTAAAAAAAGAAACCTTCAGGATAATCATTATGGCAGACAAATGCGCAATATGCAACAAAAAAATTGAAACAACCTTTTTGAACAAAATAAACGGGACATTCATAGGCAAAAAAACGGTTTGCAGCGAATGCCAAAGCAAATACAAAAACAAGCTAAAAGACGAACTAAAATAAGACTGCCTCGGTAGCTTAACGGCGGAGCGACTGCTTCGTAAGCAGTAGGTTAAGGGTTCAAATCCCTTCCGAGGCTTATCAAATAAATCTTTTTTTATTTTTTTGCAAAAAACAGTTTGTTCGCTGTTTTGTAGAATACACTTTTTTGTTCTTTTTTTGAAAAAACTTTTTTAACAAGCCAGATGTAGGGCTGGACAAGGTTTAGCGGTGTGTGCTCGCCGCCATAATCGGTTCCGAACATAATTTTATGTTTAATATTTGGAAAATATGAAAATACCCTGCCCAAGTCTGCCTCGTATTGGCTTAACAGCCTTTTTAGCTCCTTATCTGAGCCGCATTGCATAATTGTGCCGGATATGTCAGTGTAAACATTCCCGTTTTTACTTACGATGTTTGCTGTTTCCATAAGATAAGGAAACCCGAAATGGGATATAATCATTTTGCATTTTGGAAATTTTACAGCTAACGCATCAATGTGGATTGGATGTGAATACTTTAGCAATGCGCCCCCTTCAGGATTATACACGTCACCAGAATGGAAGATGAGCGGCTTGCCATATTTTTGGCAAAGCTTAGCAACAGGATAAACCTTTTTGTCTGAAGGATAAAAATATTGGTAGCCGGGATATAGCTTTATCCCAAAAATCTTATTCTTTTTCAATAATCGCTCAAGATGCTTAAGCTGGTTGTTTGTTCCCTTATCAAAATCAACATTGCCTATTAGAAACAAATTCTTTTTGGTTTCACAAAATTTTGACACCTGGCTAAAATCGGATTTATACCAATGCAATACTAACATCTTTGATACCTTACTTCCGGATTTACGCAGATAATCCCTGTATATTTTTTCGTTAAAGATGTGAGTATGTACGTCAATAACCATTAACTTAATTGAAGGCAGGATTCTATATAAAACTTATTAATCTATTTTTTAGCAAATGTTATAAAAAGAAAACGTGCTTGTTTAGTTATGGAAGGGGTGAGTTTGCCTGATTATTATGGCGGTAGTATTGTAAATTTGATGAGTTCTATTGCTCAGTCTTTTGGCGCAAAAACAGGGTATAAGCCGCTAAAGATTTTGCCACCTAACAAAATTAGGGATGCAAGGAATGTTGTTCTGCTGATTATTGACGGATTAGGCTATGATTACCTAAGGAAAAAAGGGAAGGGTTCTGTGATGCAGGAGCACCTTATTGGCGAGATGACGTCAGTTTTTCCACCAACTACTGCTGCAGCTGTCACAACGTTTTTGACGGGTGTTGCGCCGCAACAGCATGCTTTAACCGGCTGGTTTATGCATCTGAAAGAGGTAGGGGTTGTGTCTGCTATTCTCCCATTCCGCCCAAGATTTGGAGGTTTCCCCCTCACCGCTTATGGAATACCAATCAATACTATTTTCGGCCAGAAATCCTTTTTTAGCAAAATAAATGCACAAAAATTTTTTATCAATCCTAAAGAAATAGCCTATTCTGACTTTTCAAAAACAATATCTGGCAACGCAAAAATTTTGCCTTACACAAATTTGGGCTCTTTTTTTCGGCAAGTAAGGAGAGCTATCAATTCGAGCAAGAGAAAAAAATTCATTAATGCTTATTGGCCGGGCTTGGATGGGCTAAGCCACACATACGGGGTTGAACACAAAAAATGTGAAAAACATTTCAAGGAAATTGACAAAAAATTAAGGCGCTTCATAAAAACCATTAAAGGAACAAACACGCTCCTCATTGTAACCGCCGACCACGGTCTCACAAATACGCCAATCGGGAGGCTTCTAAGATTGGAAGACCATCCAAAAATGCAGGAATGCCTCACCCTGCCCTTATGTGGGGAAGCAAGAACTGCGTATTGCTATGTCCATCCAGAAAAAAAACAGCAATTCGAAAATTATGTAAACAAAAATTTAAGCAAATACTGCTACCTCTTTAGGAGCCAAGACCTTATCAGCAAAAATTATTTTGGATTGTTTAAGCCCAATCCCAAACTTTTTGATAGAATTGGGGATTACGCCTTGCTATTCAAAAAAGACTACGCCCTAATAGACAGCATCAACGCGCACGAAAAAAATAAGAAACCTAACATCGGGCACCACGGCGGCATAAGCCGGGAAGAAATGATTGTTCCACTGATTATCATAAGACGCTAAGAATTAATTGAACGGGTTAAAGCAGCTTGAATTTGATAATTTTCACTTTTGTCTTGCCGCTAACTTCCATTTTGTAATAATCCGAAAAGGTTTTGTATAATTCCTCTTTGGGGGAGGATTTGCCGTGGCCCGCTTTGTCCTCTTCTGTTAAATTTTCAAAAATAGTTTCTTTCACCAATACAGCTAAGGCTTTCCCGAACTCTTTCCCGTTTGAGCTACAAAGGGATAATTCATCGCCGACCATTATGTTTTTATTGTCATTAATCCTATAAGTAGTATCTTTTTTCTTTTGCAAAATGAGTTTTGGAAGTGGCTCCGAAAATTTTAACTGTTTCATATTTGCAATTTTCGTAATAAGTTATAAAAAGCTGCCGATTTTAAGCAAAAAAAATATAAAGAAAGGCTTTTTTTTGTTAATTATGGCAAAAGAGGTTAAGTTAGTAACAGATCCTGATGAGATTAAAAGTTTGTATGAGTTTATCAAAAAATTCCCTTATGATTACCCTGATTATTTGATGTGGGTTGAGAAGTGTTATCGTGAGCTGCAATTGGGGTACAAGAAGGCTTTCGTCTGCAAAGCGGATGAAGTGATTGTTGCAAATTTGGTGTTTCAGAAGCATAAAGATGATTCTTCTTCATTGGAGCTTAAAAATGGCAGGGTAGATGGGGGCTATCAGAGGAAAAAAATTTTTAGCAGCCTCTACAACGCAGCTGAAGCCTATGCCAAAGAGAACGGTTATTCTAGGATTGTTTGTGACACGCATAAAGATAACAAGCCCGTGATTGCTACCCTTAAAAAGTTGGGTTTTGAAGAAGAAGCGCAGGAATCCCTCTACCAAAACGACAAGCTTGAAGCTGTCCTCTCAAAAAAGCTTAAATAAAAATGGACCACGTCGCCATTTTAAATAAAAAATTAAA
>JACQSW010000014.1 GCA_016211095.1 Candidatus Woesearchaeota archaeon
CGTTTTTGGAACACCAGAAAAAATTGAACCTGAAAAGAAGCTGGAAGTTATAACTAGCGATGAGGCTCTTAGGGATAAGCGTATAGCTGACCTTTTAGCTTTTGGAAAGACTTTCTACAGCAACAAAAGAGATAGCGAGGGTAGGGGGGTTGGTGTTGCTGACGCTTTTAGGCGGGCTTTGGACTACGCTGGCAAAGACGGTTTTGTTGCTAGCATGCCTGAACTGATTGCGGCTAAATGTTTTGTTGGCAAAGATCACGAGTTTTGGAATAATTGGCATACTACTCTTTCTGAGGAGGATATTGGCATTGACAAAAAAGGTTTGTTTGGAAGGAAGGGTGAACCTGTTTTGGTGGTTGTTCATGGTGGCGGAATACTTACGCCAGACAGGATTGAAAAAGCTTATGCAGAAGGTTTGGTGGATGGCAGCGCAAAATACACTAAAAAAGAATTTGATAACCTACTTGAAGGCAGATTGCCAAATGGAGAAACAATCAAGATTTACATTCTTGAAGATTTGAAAAAAGGAAGTTCTATTGTTGAGCATCAGTTTGGTGTTGTAATTACTTATGAAGTTGCCCAAGCAACAGAGCCAGATTGGCATAAAAAGAAGGAATTTTTGAGTAATCCTTTGGTTATAGCTCGTAATGGCGGTTTGGAGAATTTGAAAAAATATTTTGACAAAGCTAAATATTTGGATGGGACAGTGGGTAATTTTCACCCATTCAAAGGGAGGAATCCGAATCAAGCGCAGGGGCGCTTGCTCTTCCTCGACGACAGCGGGCTCAATCTTTATGGCAGCGACTACCTCGGCAGCGATGGTCGTTCGGTTGGTGTAAGCGCCGGAGGCACCTAAAAAAAATGGGTTTAGAAAACATATTTGAACAAGCAGAAAAGCCTATCGAAGAGAAGAAGTTGCAGCTAGTTAACTCTCAAGATGGCGTAATTGAAGAATTGTCTAGCTATTTTAAAAAACAAAAAAAATATGCAAGTGGAATGTCCCTTGATTATTCAAAAGATTTTTTTTCAGAAACCATCCAAATTCTACAGGCCCATGCTATATCGCCGCAGTTGGTTAACGCCTTCAATAAAAATATGCGAAATAACATCGGATTCGTGGAATACTGGAGATACGGCGTTTTTCTCTCAGCGATGATGCAAACCAGCTACAATCAAGGCAACAACGATTTCGAATTTGATTTTGTAACTGCTGAAGGCTTTGCTTCTTTCTTGCATGGAGAGGAACAAAACTTACTAAGAATCACACTTAAGGCATTATATGGGAACGATTGCCTTGGGCAGTCAAGTTTTTGTTTCTTAAAAGCAGGGAGAATGTTTGAAGGTCCCCACATGTATAAAGCTCAACATTGCATTCTGGAAGCAGAAAAAAATGAAGTGCTCACTACTTTTTATAATCGCAAAAATTGCCGCGTAAAAATAGGGCATGCACGATATTTGGATAAAAAAGATGAAAAAAGTTGAACAAATAAAAATCAAGCCCAACATGAAGGTTTCAGAATTAGTTAAGCAGATGGAACTATCAGGGGTTATGGGGGCTGGAAGGATAGCCAAGGCAGCAATAATACTTAAGGAAATGAAAAAAGACAAGGATTGCACAAAATTTTTTGGGTTTGCAGGGGCAATGGTTCCCGGCGGGATGAAAGATATCGTTATCGACATGCTTGAATCGGGATACATCGACGTTTTTGTGACAACAGGGGCAAACCTAACCCATGACTTGATAGAAGCGTTAGGCTACCACCATCTTCAAGGCGAAAGCAACGTTGATGATGAAGAACTACGCAAAAAAGGGATAGACAGGATATACGACTCATTCATGCCGAACCAAGTTTATGAGGGGTTAGAAGATTTTTTTACAAAAAATTTTAAAACGCTTTCAGAAAAAAGGATGAACATAAAAGAGTTCCTCTGGAAAATAGGCAGCCTGATGCCAAAAAAGCAGCCATCCATACTAAGGGCGTGCTTTGAAAAAAAGATTCCAGTTTTCTGCCCAGCCATCTCAGATTCAGGCATCGGGCTAATGATTTGGGGGAGGCTAGCTGAGGGGAAAAAAATAGAAGTAGACGCCTTCGAAGACTTAAAAGAAATTTTGGATATTGCATGGACAGCAAAAAAAGCAGGAGTAATCTACATTGGCGGAGGAACGCCAAAAAACTTCATACAGCAAGCAATGCAATTCTCACCCATAGGCGGAGCAGCTTATGGCATACAAATCACAACAGACAGGCCAGAGCCTGGAGGCAGCTCAGGCGCACCCCTAAAAGAAGGCATAAGCTGGGGAAAAATGAATGCCCAAGGCAAATTCGTGGATGTCATCTGCGACGCAACAATTGCCCTGCCAATAATTTATGCGGCTGTGAAAGAGTAAATTATTTAAAAAACCAATTCTTTTTAGAAAGAAGGTAAAAGAGGGGCGATTGGCATAACACTTTCTAAAATCAAAAAAAGGGATGGCAGAATAGTAAATTTTGATCCAGCAAGAATAACGAATGCCGTCTCCAAAGCCTTCGTAGCATTAGGCCTTTCTACAAGCCCAGCCAAACAGCTAACGCTAAAAATTGTTGAGACAGTTGAGAAGAGGGGCAAGTTGCCCGCCGTGGAAGACGTGCAGGACATAGTGGAAGATGTCTTACTTACTTCTGGATACATAGAGGTTGCGAAAGCGTACGCAGCCTACAGGAGCAGGCATACTGAGCTAAGAAAGATAAGGGAATACTTAGAATCAAGAAAAGACCTAAAACTCAGCCTTAACTCGCTAAAAGTCCTCCAAAAAAGGTACTTGAAAAAGAACGAGGCAGGGGAAATAGTTGAAACGCCGCAACAAATGTTCAAAAGAGTGGCAAAAGCAATAGCCCTAGGGGATAAAAAGTTTGGAAACGTGAAAGAGGCTGAAAAAAAATTTTACGAGATGCTATCCAAACTGGATTTCCTGCCGAACTCGCCAACCTTGATGAACGCGGGCGCAGAGAAACAGATGCTTAGCGCATGCTTCGTCCTACCAGTGGAAGACTCGCTTGAGAGCATATTCACAACCTTAAAAAACACAGCACTGATAGAGCAAGTTGGAGGGGGAGTAGGCTTTTCATTTACTAAACTTCGACCATACGGCGACATTGTTGGTTCAACTAATGGTGTGTCTTCGGGTCCTGTTTCTTTTATGAAAGTTTTTGATGCAACAACAGAAGTCATCAAGCAGGGATCAAGAAGGCGCGGGGCAATGATGGGCATACTCAACGTTGACCACCCCGACATCCTAAATTTTATAACATCAAAAACAACAGAGGGCGCACTAAGAAACTTTAACATATCAGTAGGCGTTAACGAAAAATTTATGGATGCAGCCAAAAAAAATAAAGAATATTCCCTGATTAATCCGAGAAACAAAAAAGCTGTAAAGAAACAAAACGCCAAAGACGTCTTCGACTTGATAACAAGAATGGCATGGCAAACAGGCGACCCAGGCATAGTCTTCTTAGACGAAATCAACAAAATGCAGCCAACGCCAAAACTTGGAAAGATAGAATCAACAAACCCATGCGGAGAAGTCGACCTTCTGCCATACGAAAGCTGCAACCTCGGCTCAATAAACCTCACAAAATTTTTTGAAGAAGGCCAAATAAATTGGGAAAGATTAAGAGAAACAGTTCACTTAGCAGTACACTTCCTGGACAACGTCATAGAAGTAAATGATTTTCCGCTTAAAGAAACAGAAAAAATAACAAAAGGGAACAGGAAAATCGGGTTGGGCGTTATGGGGTGGGCGGATCTTCTAATTCTCCTCGAAACACCATACGATTCGGAGGAAGCACTAAAACTTGCTGAAAAACTTATAAAATTTATCAGGGAAGAGGCAGAAAAAGCATCTGAAAATTTAGCAAAGAAAAGAGGGGTTTTCCCAAATTTCAAAAAAAGCAAGCTAAAAAGGAAACTAAGAAACGCGACTGTTTTGTCAATAGCCCCAACAGGAACAATTAGCATAATCGCGGGATCATCATCTACAGGGATAGAGCCATTATTTGCGGTAGCATTTGTTCGAGAAGTTATGGAAGGAACAAAATTATTGGAAGTCCACCCCCTATTTGAAAAGATAGCTAAGGAAAAAGGATTTTACAGCAAAGAATTGATGGACAAAATAGCCACGAAAGGATCTGTTCAGGGAATAAAAGAAGTTCCTCAAGACGTCCAAAAATTGTTTGTAACAGCATTAGACATAAAACCAGAATGGCATTTAAAGATGCAGGCAGCCTTCCAAAAATACGTTGACAACGCAGTCAGCAAAACAGTAAACACACCCACCAATTCAACTATTGAGGACGTTAAAAACATATACCTCTTAGCGCATAAGCTAAAATGCAAAGGAGTCACCATCTTTAGGTATGGCTGCAAAAAAGAGCAGGTTCTTTACCGTGTAAAAGATAAGTTAGAAGCAAAAGCAGAATATTCCGGCGGCTGCCCAACAGGCGAATGCGTGTTTTAAATAATTTCGCCTCTAAAGGCAGCCTAATTTTTTGAGATACTTTCGAAGATCATGGTACTCTTTGTCTCTGTCTAAAATGCACAAGATTTTAACAAAGGGTTGTTCAACCAAATAGATTACGCGTTTTTCTCGCCTATTATCACTGAACCTTATTCTAAACAAGAAAAGCTTATACCCCTTTATCCTTTTATACATATACGGGTTGATTTTTATCAAAACAAATTTTTCTTCTATAAGCTTCTTTGCTTCTTCGGTTAATTCGTCAAGCTGTTCCAGAAAGAAATCTGAAGGGCATAAAGTGTAACTCACTTTTTTCTTAGCTTCTTGAACAACTGCGCTTCTGTATTGTAAAGATTATTTTTTTTATTTACTTGAACCAGTTTTTTTACTAGTTGAAGCTCATTTTTTGTTAGCCCTTCTTTTTCAAACAGCTTTTCCCTTACTGTCTCTTTTATGAAGTCTTGCAAGGTGCCAAAGCCGTTCTCTTCGGCATAGCTCTTAGCAGAGCTCAACAGTTTTTCTGGAAACCGTACATTTACCTGGGTATGCATAGTATCTATAGATACCAACTGATATTTAAGTGCTTTGGTGCTATTCATTTGAAGCTGTAACCTCCCAAAAAAAATTAGAAAAGGCTTATTCTTAATTTTTTGTTTGAAAATCTTGAAAGATTTACGGAAACGGCAGAAATACGCCAAACAAACATATTACTATGGTTTATTGCCCCACAACTAATGGAAGGGACTAATTGCGCCACAGTTTTGGGATAACAGGAGCATATTTTTTGAAGGGAAAATTTAAATAATTTCTTCGCTGCATAATCTTAGCATTATGCCCAAAAAAATTGGGCAAATCCAAGGAGGGTTTATTAGCAAAGCTTATAAACAAGAACATTAAGCAAAAAATTAAGCCAAACTTATAGGAGGTGCGGCTATCCATTGGCAAAAAAGCATAAACTCTCCAAGAAAAAAATAGCAAAACCATCAAAGAAAAAAACAAGCAAGAAGCCTGTAGCAAAAAAATCGATAAAAGAAGAGCAAGCAGCAATGCAATCTGTTCCGCAACAGGAAGAAAAGATTTCAGAAGATGAAGACTTAGGGAAAGCTATTTTCGGTGAAGACGAAGAAGAGGAAGAAGACTACGGCGAATTTTATCCAGAAGAATTCGCAGAAGACGAAGCGTAAAAGTTAAACTGCAAATTTGCAAAAAAAGGTTTTTTTGTTATTGTTTAATATTTCAAAAAAAATGGGTTGAGAAAAAGTATTCGGAAAAGCAGAAAAGCCACTTGAAGAAAAGAAGCTAGAAGTTATAACTAACGACAAAGTTGTTATTGATGAATGGTTAGCTTATTACATTGAACAAACACGCAAAAAAGAATGGTTTTCTGGTGAGGAAGTGGAAACGCTTTTTGTAAAAAATCAAGAGTTATTGCAAAGCTACCTAATTAAACCTGCCCAAATCAAAAAGTTTAACAAAAAATTTGACGCAGAAGAATTAATCGAAGTAAAAAGGAGATGTCTTGGAGTTTTCATCTCAAGCTTAATACAAGTAAGCTACAATCAGGGCTTTAACGATTTTGAGTTTGAACAAGTTGATGCTGATTATTTTGGTGCTTTTTTAAAAGGAAAAAAAGATAATCCAATTAGAATTAAAGCAAAAAAAGTTTGGGGAGACGAGCTTTTACATGGCGCAAAATATTGCTCCCTAATTGCAAAAGAATTAAACACCATCTATACTTTGCAGGATGCTGTTTCTTGTTCGTTACAAACAGAGTACTTTATAAGTTCAGAATATTTAGGGTATTGCTGTAAGGATTGCGTTATAAAAATAGGCTAGCCCTTATTTTGTTCCTGTGCTTCCGAAGCCGTTTTGCCCTCTTTCTGTTTCGTTAACGTTTTCGGTTGGTTGCCATTCAACTGTTTCTATTTTGTTTAGTATTAGTTGTGCGATTCTGTCGCCTTTGTTTATTTTGAATTCTTCTTTGCCGAAGTTTATGAGGATAATTTTTATTTCTCCCCTGTAGTCTGAGTCTATTGTTCCGGGGGTGTTTACTAGGGATATTCCGTTTTTTGCTGCTAATCCGCTTCTCGGCCTTATTTGGGCTTCGTATCCTTTTGGGACAGCGATTTTTATGCCTGTTTTGATTGTTTTGAATTCATGGTTTTTTATTGTTGTTTGTTCTGCTGAGTATAAGTCGCAGGCTGCGCTGCCGGTTGTGTGGTATTTTGGCAGCGGCAATTTTTTATCTATTTGTTCTATTTTTATTTTAACCATTTTTTGACTAAGCTAAGCATGTGTTCGATTTTTTTTTCTTCAGGCAACAAGTAATGATCGACTTTTTTTTCTTTTAATACTTTTGCCATTAAGCTATCAATCTTTTGTTGCCATTCCAAGCTTACGCTTCTTATGCCGTCGCTCTTAAGGTAAGAAGGGTTTATTTTTGTTTTAAACAGCAAATCATAGCTTGGAAGGTGCTCTTTTAATAGTTGGCTCATCCATTTCGGCACTTTCTTATTTTGCCTTTTGCAAAGATCCAAAGTATAAACGTAACAATCAATTATTGCCCTGTCGCAAACAACAATGTCATATTTGTTTGTTGCTTCTAGCTCCTTAGCGATTTGCGTTGAAACAATCCATAGCTGGCTCTCCAAACTTGAGCCCTCATTTATTGGCAGTGGGCAAAGGCTGGCGGTCTCAGCTACAACGCCCACGTTATAATCATTCTCTTTGAGGGCGGCGGCTAATTTGTACACTAAAGTTGTTTTTCCTGTGCCATGGCTTCCTATGAGCGCAACCTTCATAATAACAAGTTTTTTGTTTGGGTTTAAAATAATTTTGGTGTAAAAAAAGATTAATTGAGCTATTTCTCCTATTCTGCTGAGTAGTAGTATTGGTTTTTTTCTCTTTGGATTTTGTCCAGTTGGCTTCCAGGCTTGTTTATCCTCGGCCTATGCGTTTCTTTGTCCATCCTGTAAGTTATTCCCAGGCTTTTTAGTATCCTGTTCATTCCTTCTTTCTTTGTGCATGGGCCGTAAACGCTTCCAAGCTTTGAAGGAACGCCCTCGAACACGAGCATTGAGTCTCCAAGGTAGTCTATGAATTGGACGTCGTGGTCAACTACGATTGCGCACTTCTCGTTTTTTATGGCAAAATCTTTTATGACCTCGGCAACTTTTAGCCTGTCCTCAACGTCTATGAATGCTGATGGCTCGTCGAAGGCGTAGATGTCTGCGTCTTGCGACAAGGTTATCGCTATCCAGAATTTTTGCAGTTCGCCGCCGCTTAAGGTTTTAATTTCGTTCTCAGAAATTTTGCCCAGCCCAAGCTTCTCCAGCACAGTTTGCTTGTACCATCCTGAGAGGTATTTTTCTTTGGCGGTTTTAATCAGCCACTCGTTGACTGTGCCTTCCACATTGGATTCGGGGTATTGTGTTTTGTAAGCGATTTTCAGCTTCCCAACCTCTCCCCTGTCAGGTTTCAGCTCCCCTGCAAGCATTTTGAGGAAGGTTGTTTTTCCTAGGCCGTTCGCCCCCATAACTGCCAAAACTTCCCCCTTCTTTACAGCTCCGCCGCTAACTTTGAGGTTGAAGCTTCCAAAACTTTTTTCCATCTCAGGAAATGAGAAAAGAACTCTTTCTTTGACGTATCTTTCTGCCTGCAGCAAATCAAATCTTATCTGGTAAGGCCTAAATCTTACGTTGTCATCCGGCAAGTAGCCATCCATGTACTCGTTTATACCTCTCCTGACGCTTTTTGATTGTGAGACTACCCCGAATGCAGCTGCTTCCCCATACACTATTTGGATTTCGTCAGAGATGTAGTCCAACGTTGCCAAGTCATGCTCAACCACCATCACTGCCGCCTCATCCGATGCTAGGCCCCTAATAATTTTTGCAACCTTAATCCTTGAGGTTATGTCAAGGAAGGATGCGGGCTCATCAAAATAATAAACGTCAGCCTTCTTAACAGCTGCCGAAATGATTGCCAGTTTTTGAAGCTCCCCCCCGGAGAGCTGGGCTATTTCCCTGTCTTGCAGCGATTCCAAACCCAACTCTATAATTAGGTCTTCTGCTATGCCTTTTTCGTCTATCTTTTTCAGCAGCTCCCTGATTGTTCCCCTGTAAAATTTTGGTATCAGCTCTATCCTTTGCGGCTTGTAAGAAATTTTTATCTCCTTTTTGAAAACCCTCCTAAAATAATCCCCAAGATAAACATTAGAATATTTTTCAATTATCTCTTCATCTTTCGGCGGATTTTTGTAATCCCCAAGGTTCGGCTTTAGGTTGCCGGAAAGAATCTGCAAAGCAGTGCTCTTCCCAATCCCATTCCTCCCAAGAATTCCGACGACAGCCCCCTTTTTTGGTATTGGCAGATGGAACAATTCAAAAGCGTTAACGCCAAACCTGTGAACAGGATCATCCTTTAAGGCTTCAGGCAGATTAATGACTTCGATGCATGTGACTGGGCAACGCTTTACGCAGATACCGCAACCTATGCAGAGATCCTCATCAATCACCGCCTTGTTATCCGGCCCTATGACAATGCAGTCCAACCCTTGCCTGTTCACGGGGCAAATGTTTCCGCACAAGAAAGGGCACGTTGTGCCGTTCTTGCACCTAATCCTTTCAATAATAGCAATCCTGCTCATGACTGTTTTTTTGAGAAACTTTTGGTTTATAAACCTTAGCTTAGCCCGGCTCTGTAGAAATCCTTAGGCAAAATATATAACAACGTTTAGCCCTAAGGCTAAACGGTTGGGGGTAAACACATTGGAGGTGTTTACCTTGAATAAAAAGAAAGAAAAGAAGTATATTAAGTTTGTTAAACAAATTTTAGCGTGTTTGCAGCGATTAAGGGTAAGGAAGCATTCAAGCAAGTTTAGCAAGAAGCTGTATGGCAATTGGGTGCATATTGTGCTTCTTGCTTTGCGGCAGCGAATGGACAAAAGCTACAGGGAATTCTGTGACATCATGGATGTGTGCACAGAAATATCAAATGCGCTCGGCATAAGCAAGGTTCCTCATTTCACAACCCTGCAAAAAGCAGCCAAGAGGATGCGCATCACTTTTCTTGAAAAGATTATGGCTGGTTTCATTTTGTTCACAATGGCAATTCATGTCAGGTTAGGTATTGATTCCACTGGATTGCAGCCAACTCATGCTTCTGCGCATTATGTCAAAGTGTTGAAAAAAGATAAGAAAATGCGACGGAAAGTAAAAAACCACATCAAGCTCAGCACATTAGTTGAGCTTGGCAAACAAATCATCATATCCCAAAAAATAAGGAGGGGACCAGCCAATGACAACAGGGATTTCAGCCCTGTGGTCGAAAAAGGCAAAGAAATTCTCGATCAAGCTGGGAAGGATGTCAAATCCTTTGACGCTGACAAAGGATATGATTCGGAAGAAAACCACAGAACAGCAGTAGAAGACCTAAACGCGGAAGACAGGATAAAGATAAAAAACAAAGAAGTGCCAATACACAGAACTAGGGGCACTTACAGGAAAAAAGCCAAACGAAGGATTAACAGGCTGCGGGCAAATTACCGCAGCAAAAACGAAACCACATTCTCAACTCTCAAAAGAATAAACGGCTCAATGATAAGAAGCCTCAAAGTCAGCATGCAAAACAAAGAAGTCCTATTCAAAGAAATAGCCTACAACGCAGCAAGGCTAATCAAGCCTTCCTTAGAAATCCTAAAGGATTTCTACAAAGCCAAAGAAACAAAAAGTTTAATAACTATTTTTCATTATTAAAATGTTTATGCAACTGCTTAGCTTTACAGAAATAGTTTCTATGCTTGTTTTGACGGTGGTTTTGGCTTACATATTTATGGATTATATAAAAAGGCCGGGAACAATTTACTCAATGTACCGTCAAGGTTTTAGTTGGGGTGATTTCAAGTTTGCGGCGTTAGTTGCTGCGCCAGCTGTGATTCTTCACGAGCTAGGCCACAAGTTTGTTGCTTTGGCTTTTGGTTTGCCTGCGTCTTTCCAAATCTTTTGGGGCGGTTTAGGGTTAGCTGTGATTTTGAAGCTGGTTCATTCCCCGTTTCTCATACTTGCTCCTGCTTATGTTTTGATACCGTCATCGGCAGCTCCGGTTCAGCATGCTTTTATAGCTGCGGCTGGCCCGCTTGTTAATTTGGCTTTGTGGTTTTTAGCGGCGGTTATGCTTAAGGGGAAGAGGAAAAAAAATTCTGAGATGAAAATTGTTGGTTGGCATATAACTAAGCAGCTTAACATGTGGCTTTTCATTTTTAACATGATACCTATCCCTCCGCTTGACGGTTATAATGTTTTGAGGGGAATAATGGGTATGTTTTAAAGATGAAAATTGCGGTGATTTCTGATTTGCATTCTAACTTGGAGGCGCTGCAAGCTGTTCTAAAAGATATTAAGGTATGGCGGGTTGACAAAATCCTTTGCTGCGGGGACATTATCGGTTACAACGCCAACCCTAACGAAGTTGTTGAGCTGATAATAGAGAACCATATTCCTTGTGTGAGGGGCAACCACGACTCTTCTGTAAAGGATTTTGAGAATTTTGATAAGTTTAACCAGTTTGCCAAAAAGGCTTTGAAATGGACTCATGATAACCTAAAAATGGAAAACTCAGCTTTTTTGTCTGGCCTGCCAAAATTTTTTGAGGACAAATTTGATGATGCAAAAGTTGTATTAATCCACGGCTCCCCAATTGATGAGCTGTTTGATTATGTCTACCCAACAACCAGCGATGATGTTTTGAAAAGTTTTTTGCAAAAAACAAAGGCAGACATCCTAGTTTTTGGCCACACGCACATACCATTCATAAGGCGGTTCGGGGCAAAACTTGTAATCAACCCTGGAAGTGTGGGGCAGCCTCGGGATGGAATCAACAAGGCTTCTTACTGCATAATTGACAGCAAGGTTAGAAGCGCAGGCATCTACAGGGTTGAATATGATATTGCTATCACTGCTAAAAAAATAATTGGGGCCGGCCTGCCAACATACTTAGCGGACAGGCTCTTCGAAGGCCGATAAACAAAAAATTATTTTTTTCTCTTCTTCTTTTCTAATTCTTTAACCTTGTTGGCTAGCCGATCCATCTCTTTTTTTGATGTGGCAAAGATGGTGGTTAGCGAAGCCTTGACCTCTTTCGCTATGTCCTCTGTCAGTATCTTTTTGTATTGCTTCGACTCATTTATCATCTGCCTCGCTATTTTTTTGCCCTCTTCCTTATTTACTTCCCCTTTTCTGATTAGCTCATTTATGACTTTTTGGGCTTTTTCCGCAGTCAGCGCCCCCAAGCCTATCCCTGCAAGGATGCCTTTCCTTACTAGCTCTGCGTCTCTTTTTTTTAACATTCTATACACCTCCTTTTTCTCTTAACATAGAGATAATTAATAAAAGCGATGAGATTATTATAAATATAAATGCTACGTGGGCTAGCAGGGGTATCCCTAAGATTAGTGGCGGAATTTTTGCTGCGATTATCAGCGAAGCGGCAACTATTAAGGCTGCGATTATCAGCCCGAAAGTCAGCCGGTTGCTGGACCTATCCATCTCTTGTGTTAGCTCCCGAATCTCTTTGTGGTCCACCTCAATTTTTAGGTTGGCTCCATGCTGAAGCATCCTCACAAAGCTTTTTACGTCGCGCGGAAAATTTGTAACAACATTTTTGAAGTTGATCAAATTCTTTTTTGCGCCACCCAACAAGTAGGCGGGGCTCATCTTTTTTTTCATAAGCCGTTTCACTATCGGCTTGGCTGTTTCAACAAAATTAAAATCAGGATTGTATGCGTTGTTGAAAGCCTCTGTAGTGGACATAGCCTTGATGAGCAAAACAACGTTCGAGGGGAATGTTACCTTATACTTTTTTGTTATGGCAAAGCAGTCCATCAGGAGGCTTAAAACGTTTATTTTATCTAAAGCGACATCATAATAATCAGAAAAGTGCGCCTCTAAATCCTCAGCTAACATGTCAATATCTGTGTCTCCCCTTACTAATCCTAAGCTTATAAAGGTTGAAGCGAGGAGTTCGTTGTCAGGCTTGACCAACCCTATTAGGAGGTCCTCCATTTTTTCTTTCAGCTCAGGGGTTATCCTGCCAACTATCCCGAAGTCGAGGAGAGCGAACCTGTTATTTGGCAATATCAAAATGTTGCCTGGGTGGGGATCTGCGTGGAAAAACCCGAATTCGAGTATTTGCCTGATAAAAGACTTGTTGACGTTCTCAACAATCTTTTTTGCATTGGAGCTTATGTGGTTATTTTTTAATTCACTAATCTTTATTCCGTCAATGAATTCCATAACCAGCACTTTTGATGTTGTGTAGTTTTGGTAGGCTGCAGGGATCTTGATTGTGGGGTCGTACCTGAAGTTTCTGTAGAAGGTTTCTATGTTTCTTGCTTCGCGCAAATAATCAAGCTCCCTTATAGTGTATTCTTCAAATTCTTTTATGAGGTCTTGGAGTTTGTATTCTGCTAACTCAGGCATGTGCCTCTCAGCCAGCCTTGCAATGTGGTAAAGTATGTCAATGTCTGTTCGGAATATCTCTCCTATGTTGGGCCTTTGCACCTTAACAACTACTTCCCCGCCATCCCTAAGTTTTGCTCGGTGCACCTGGCCGATTGAGGCGGATGCTAAGGGTGTTGTTTCAAAATGAGAAAAAACTCGGTTGATTGGTTTTTTTAGTTCGGATTCTACTGTTAGCTGCACAAGCTTGAAGTGGATTGGCTTTACGCTGTCTTGCAGCTTGCTGAATTCGTCGCAATACTCATCTGGCAGCAAATCTTTCCTGAGGCTAAGCATTTGCCCAAGCTTTACAAATCCTCCCCCTAACTCTTCCATTGCGCTTCTAAGCCTCACAGGCACAGAGATGGGTTGAGTAAACTTGCTTGCCTGCACTTTTTTGTGAAAGGTCAAATAAGTTTTTAGATGAATCCTCTCTAAGACATAGCCTAATCCGTGCTTGAAAAGAACATCGCTTATCTGTTTCAGCCTCTTTATGTCTTTATAGGTTTGGAACAAAGCCATCAATTCATAATTAGATTTTTTTGTTTATAAGCCTTTTTGTGGTTGGAATTCCCGCCAACTTTGCGTGCGGGGAGAACGTCACATTAATACGTAACAAATGGTATACAAATGTTACGTTTTTTCGTAACTTAATTTTCTTTTATTAGCGAATAGCAGATGATGGCAGGCAGGGCAAAGAATGCGAAAAGTATTATTGTGCTTTTAGGCCCTAGGAAGTCCATCACTTTTCCGCTGATGAAGAGGGCTGTGGCTGCTGTTAAGGCAGTTATCATTGTTATCGTTGAAATGATTGTTGCCCTTTTTTTTGAAGGGATAAACTTTTGCTCAAAGGTGCCCATTATTGGATTAACTACTGTTTTTAGTGTTATAATCGTCAATGAGATTACGCTTGCAAGAATAAAGTAAGGTGCTTTTACAAAATAAAGCGTTAGTGTGATAACCATTGTCGCGAGGGTGAACGAGGAAAACAAATTTTTTTTCTTGATAAACCTCTTGCTTGCTGCGTTTGCCAGGAACGGAGCGAATACCCCAACGGCTGCCTCTGCTGAATATAAGTAGCCCAAATAGTTTTTTGGCATCGCCAGTTGAGTGAGCAGTGGCTGCCAGCCGAGGTTTCCAACTTTCATTAATATTGTAAAGGTGGAGGCGAGCGTTAAGAGGAGGAGAGTTTTTTGTTTGTATACGAAGATTGCTGCCTCTTTTGATGTTCTTATCATTTCTTTGGCGGTTGACTTCAGCTTTATTTTTTGTTTTTCGAATTTTTCTGCAGCGAAGAACGCTAGAACTAGCGCTGCAATTAGGCATATTGCCCCGTTCACGAGCCATAATTGTTTTAGTGGCATGAATGTTGCTAAAACGCTTCCTATCAGTGGTCCAAGGATTAGGCCTGCTGATAAGATGCTGGCATATTTAACCATAAAGTTTTGCGTTAGTTTTTGTTGTTTGTTTTGTTTTAGAAAATCAACGACCCAGGCGTAGTATGCCCCTGATACGAACGATCCTGCTAATCCAAATATAACAAAGACTATTGTTAATGATGCTGGCGTTTTTAAGAAGGGAATTGTGAAGTAGCCGATGCTTAGGAGCGCGAACCCGGTTATTACTGATATTTTTCTTCCGTATATGTCTGCTATTGCTCCCGTAGGTATTTCTGTTAATATTATGGTTATGGGCATTATTGCTAGCAGTTTTGCGATTTGGGAGAAGGTTATTCCTAACTCTTGGAAGTAGATTATTTCGAAGGCAGCCATTATTGTTGACAGCCCCAGTATGAATGCGTTTGTGTAGAATGGCCAGAGCAGTTTCCATTCTTTGCTTTTGAAGAAGCTTAGCGGGTGCATTGTTATTTTTTTTGTGTTCTTTCTGCCTTATTATGC
>JACQSW010000140.1 GCA_016211095.1 Candidatus Woesearchaeota archaeon
GCTTTTTTGATATGAGTGTGAGTATTTGTGTTGTTGTTTCGCCGGTGTAGCTTTCCCTGTCTTTTTCTGTTAGCGTTATGCCGAATTCCCCGACTGTTTGCTGCAGCGCTTGGAAGCTTAAGCCCTCGCTGTCGATGAGCACTCCGTCCAGGTCGAAGATTATTGCTTTTATCACTTTACTATTTCTCCTGGTGTAGTTGTTGAGTTCGGCGGCAGGCTTCTTCCTGGGTAGATTGATGTGTGTATCCCGAGGGAGGAGTTCTCCCCGATTATTGCCCCAAGTTTTTTTCTTTTTGTATCAATTTTTTGGCTGCCAAGGAGGTAGCTTATTGTTTTTTTATCATGCCGGAGGTTTGCCGTTATTGTTCCTGCCCCGACGTTGACGTTTTCCCCTATTATTGAGTCGCCGATGTAGGAGAGGTGGCTTATCTTTACGTTATCCATGAGTATGCTTGATTTTATTTCCACTGCGTTTCCTATGCTGCAGTTATCCCCTATGCTTGTTGGGCCCCGGATGTAGCAGTTTGGCCCTATTATGCAGTTTTTCCCTATGGTGACGTTTCCCTCTATGTATGTGCCGTTTTTTATTTGCGTGTTTTTTCCGATTTGGAGCTCTCCTTTTATTGTTGCGTTTTTTTCTGGTTCGCTTTGGTATTCTGTTCTTATTTTTTTTAGGAGTATTTCGTTTAGCGTTAAAAGGTCCCAGGCGTATTTTATTTCTAGTGGGGTGTCGCTTACCCTGATTTTTAGTTTAGTTGTGAATCGCGTATCGTTTATCCAGTCAATTAGTTCGGAGCCTTTTTTTGGTTGCGTGTTAAAAATTTTTTTGTTGAGGAGGAGGATGGGGGTGGTGGAGGGGAAGGTGTCTGTTAGCATGCAGTTTTCAAATTCTAGAGTGGAGGTGATTTCTTCTTTTTTGTAGAATGTTGAGCTGTTTATGAGGAAAAATTTTTCTTCTAATTTTTTTTGGAGATGGTTGAGAAGGCTGGGTGTGGGTTGGTCTTGTTTTTGGCAGGCATAGCTTATTTTTATTGTTGTGTATTTTTGCAGCTTTTTTTTGATTTCTTCTTCTGTTTCTTTTGTTGTTATTATTAGCGCTGAGCTGATTATTCCGTCTAATGAATCTAGGAGGTGTTCTATTAGCGGTTTATTTGCTATTTTTATCAGTTCTGTTGGCTTTGTTAGCACACCCAACCTTGTTTTGCTGTTTATTATCACTCCTTGCATGGCTTTTAGTGTAGTAAAGTTTATATATAAGCTTTACTAAAAAAATTGTAATACTATTAAAAAAAAATTTGTAATGGTGCTTATTTATGTTTATCGTCCAAAAAAAAGAAAACCTAACCTATTCTATACCAACGAAAGAGCTAATGCTAAAACAGCTCAAAGCGACAGGCTCAGACTTAGCAAGCAGCATACTTGACAAACTAGCAGAAAAACCAGCATACCCCCTCCAATTAGCTAAAGAGCTTAAGGTCCACGAACAAAAAATTTACTACCATATAAAAAATTTAAGGGAAGCAGGGATAATCACAATAAAAAAAACAATCTCCAAACAAGGAGCATCAACAAATTATTACGGCCTCGCAGAGCAGTCTTTCTTCATCAAATTCGGGGAATTCAAAGCAACACAAAAACTTTTAGAGCTAAAAAAACAGCACAAAGAATTCTTAGAGCCATTTGTTAAAGACGGTTGCTTAAATGCATTGATTATTGTTGGAAGCCCAGACCCACACGGGCCAGAAAAAGCCCGATCGAGAGACGGCTACTACGGAATGGACTTCGCACTTTTCTTAGGCACATTCCTAAATTATGTCCCCCACTACAATGTAAAACTGGACACAGAAGTGAGAGAAGAAGACCTAGCAAGCAACAACATAATCCTTATTGGTGGACCCGTCGTGAATAAAGTGACAGAAAAAATAAATAATAAGCTGCCTATCTTTTTTGACAAAAACAATTCGTGGTCCATCACCTCAACACTCTCCAAACAAGACTACCCATCCGACGAAACCGGGCTGATAGTAAAAACAAAAAGCCCTTTTAACAAGCAAAAATGCGTGCTTATTATCGGGGGAAAAAGAGCTGCCGGAACGAGAGCGGCAATAATTGCCTTCCTCCATGGCTTTAAAAAAATAACTGCCGGAAACATTCATAATGCGGCGCAATTCGCAAAAGTAGTAGAAGGTGTAGACTTAGACTCAGACGGAATAGTGGACTCGGTTGAATTCAGGGAATAAAAAAAAATTTAAACTCGGTCTTTTTCTACCAACTTTTTGTAACCACCGTAATCATACAGATTTTGGCTTATAGAATTGCCCTTAAATATCGAGTAGATCGCCTCCGCCAAAAGAAAACCGACAGAGACAACTTTTATATTAGGATATTTTTCTTTTTCATCTATGTGGATGCTGTCTGTTGTTACAACCGTTATCCCTTCATTTAATAACCGCTCTTTTGCGTTTCCGCTGAAAATTGGGTGTGCGCAGCAAGCATAAAAATTTTTAACTCCAAACTTTCTTAAAGCATGAACACCTTCAATGATTGAGCCGCCAGAATCAATTATATCGTCAAAAAATATTGCAGTTTTACCCTCAAGGTTTACTTCATCTAGTTTCATTGTTCCAACCACAGAAGCTTCTCCAGGGCCATTCCTGGTTTTGTAATTGGCAACTAAGGGCAGGTGATGCATATCTGCGAGTTCTTTACTCCTTTGTATGCCCCCCAAGTCCGTTGAAGCAACGAAGGCAGTTTGTTGTATGTTAGGTATTTCTTTTTCTAAAAATTCTGCAAACAAAACAGAGCTTTTTATCGTGTTGAATGGGATTTCGTAGAAACCGTGAATTTGTTGGGAATGAGGATCAAGAGTCAGTATCGCTTTTGTTCCTGAGTTTTCTGTTAGTTTTGCATACAATTTTGCAGATATAGGCACTCGCGGATTATCTTTTTTGTCTTGCCTTTGATAAGCCATAAATGGTATGACGTTAGTTATATCTTCCACTCCTGTTCTTTTTAGCGCATCATTTATCTCCCACAACTCCATATATCCTGAGTTTGGGTCAAACACCAGTTTGCCTGGTTGGCCTTTCCACCTTTCGCTTATGACATTGAATGATTTTATGACAAAAACTGCTTTTTTTTTCATGCAGGATTTTATTTTGACTTCGATTTCTTTGTTTTTGAACCGGTTTATGTAAATCTCTTCAGGATCAAAGGCATATAACTCTTCTGCTTTTAATTTTTTAGAAAGAACTTTGTAAATGCTTTTTGTCAGCTCTAAGCTTCCCGGATCAGATAGTAACGCAAGCTTTTTTGGATTTTCCACAACGTTTAAAC
>JACQSW010000134.1 GCA_016211095.1 Candidatus Woesearchaeota archaeon
ATAAATAAAAAATTAATAAAAAAAAGGTTGAGGAGGAAAAAAATGGAAAGAAAGGACTTCCAGTCTTTTGAGGGCACTGTTTTAGGCGCAAGCAAGTCATTGCAAGCCGCCATTGGAGAAGAAAAAGTTAAGGCTGTTAAAGAGTTGTCAGATTATTTTTTTAATACGAAGAGCCTCCCTAACAGCGAGTATGAGGGTTTGCGTAACTATTTTTTTGAGGCGCAAACATTTTTTCTAAATAAGTATGAACTAAACCCGGAGCTAATCGCCCAATTTAAAAATGCGATTAATACTGACAAGTTGAGGCATTCTGAAAAACAAGCTTTAGGAAGTTTCCTCTCAGCAATGATGCAAACTAGCTACAATCAAGGCAACAACGACTTTTATTTTGAAGAAGTTGACGCCCAGTTTTTTTGCGCCTTTTTACAGGGCAGGCAAAACAATAAAATTCGTGTGCAAGCAAAACAAGTGAATTCGCACCATTTATTATACCAAGCTGAAAACTGTTCGTCTAAAATACAAACGGTTATTGGGAATAATAATTTGTGGTTAGCTAAAAATTGTAGCTTAGAATCCCAAACGATTATTGGGAGTGATTCTTTGGCGCATGCAGAGAATTGTTCTTTAACAACAGAATCCTTGAATGGTTGGTACAGCTTGCAAGAAGCAAAGAACTGCACAGCCAATATAGGCACCTATAAGGGCAGCTGGTTTGGCCTGCGAATGAAAGACTGTAAGATTTACTCTCCAAATCCGAAGGTTTTGAAGCGATTAAGAAAGCAATCCTCTTTGAAAACGAACTCTTTTGAATTGAAAAATGAATAAATAGCTTAAGGGTTCTTTTTCTTTTTTTCTAAAACGTCGTTATCCATGCCTAAGGTTAGGATGCTGTACATTAATCCTCCAGCAGGCATAGTCTTAAACATCTTCACCAATAATTCGCCGTAAGAGATTTTTTCCACCTTCCTAACCTCTTTTAGTTTTGGAATAAATATTACTGTGAATATGTACCTTAAGGCGAAACTCACTAAAAAGACTAGCAAGTACTTTGACCAGAAAACATGGTTGTATTTCACGATGAGGCTGCCGATTACGCCGCCGAAGAGGATGGCGATTCCGCTTAATACGCTGCTGTACGCTATGAATGTCGCTCTCTTTTCAGGTGTTGTTGAGTCTAAGAGGAAGTTGAATGTTGCTAATTCAAATCCAGCCCATATGAACCCGCTGTAACCCTCAACGATGATGAGGTAGACTGGATTGGTTGAGAACAGCCACAGCAGAGGGATGAATGGCAGCAAGAATCCGGTGACTGTTAAAACTTTTTTTGTTCCGTTGGTATCTGATATCCTGCCCCATAGGGGCATAGAGATAAATTTGACTATCCTAGAAGCGGCTAACACTAGCGTGAATGTTTTATAATCAAACTTTAAGTCATAAAGCATGTAGGCAGCGAAGAACGGCCCAGCGAGAAATACGGCAAAATTCATTAATGCTAAATAAACAACAAATAATCCGTAGTTTCTTAGCTTGTTTTTCTTTAAAAAATCGATGATATGAAATTTTGGTTGAACCTTAACAGAATATTTTGGTTCATATTTTTTTGTGAGATAAACAGATGAGGCGACTCTTGCTATCAAGGCAACAACGAATATTATGGCAAATCCTATGTATTCGCTGGTTGTGCCATTTGAGAACCTTTGAAGTATGTAACCCGCTATTAAGAAGGACACAAATGCGATGAAGCCGGCAATCCTGTTTCTTCTGCCAAAATAGCTTCCACGCTCTTTTTCGTTTACTAAGTCCCCCATCCAGCTGCTCCATGCAGGCCCAATAATCGCTCCAAAAATCCAGTATAAGCAAACGAAAAATATTAGGTAAGGAACCTTGAACTTTCCGAAAAAGAAGGCTAAGATGATAGGTATGTAAATCAACGCTTCGATAAAAGCGCCCCAGCAGACTAATTTTTTTCTTGATTTAAATAGTTTTAACAATCGGTTAGAATAAAGTTGGGATAAGGACCCTAATGTTTGTGGAAGTGAACCTAACAAGCCAAGCTGTAAATTGGTAGCCTTTAGGAATACGCCGAAGGCTGAGAAGAATGACTCACCAAATCCTACCATCGCGGAGTAGAATGCTCCGTCGATAATTGAGTAATTCAAGCTCTTTTTTACTTTTTCATTAACACCTTTTTTCATTATTCACCAACTTAATTAGCAATTACGATTTAGGGTTTTATAAATTTTGTTAGCAAACAAAAATTGTGAGCAAAAGCATCATTTTTATATAATTGTGCTTCTTTAATCAAAGGCAAGCGATATGTTAATTCCGATAATAGTTTTGTTGGCGGTATTCGTTTTGATAGCTATCAGGCAGGTCGGGAGTTTAAGGCTTCAAATATGGCAGGTTATGCTTCTCGGCGCCTTGGCTGTTCTTTTTTCAGGGCAGATTTCTGTGTTGAACGCCTTGAAGGCAATAAATTGGGATGTAATTTTGTTCTTGTTTGGGATGTTTGTAATTGGGCAAGCCCTTGAGGACAGCGGTTACCTCGCACACATTTCTTACAATCTTTTTAAAAAAGTAAATTCGGCTAATGCCTTAATTCTTTGCCTTTTGTTTAGTGCAGGCTTGGCTTCAGCATTTTTGATGAATGACACATTAGCTATCATTGGAACGCCAGTAGTTTTGCTACTCGCCAAAAAGCATAATTTTTCCCCAAAGGTCCTGCTCTTAGCATTAGCGTTTGCAGTGACTATTGGAAGCGTTATGAGCCCCATCGGCAACCCCCAGAATCTTTTAATCGCAATAAATGCCGGCATAAAAAACCCTTTTGTTACATTTTTCAAATCATTGTTCATTCCCACTCTTATTAATTTGTTCGCTGCTTTCTTTTTGTTAAAAATTTTTTATAAGAACCATTTTATGGCGGGCCAACTGATACATTCGCAGGAACCGATAAGGGACCACAGATTAGCCTTTCTTTCCAAAATCTCTTTATTGCTAATAATGGTTTTAGTCCTAGTAAAGATTGTGTTCGTGTCTCTTGATTTAAAGATAGATTTTAGGCTAACTTACATCGCTTTAATATCTATGCTTCCGATCATTCTATTCAGCCCTAAACGATCTATAATTATTAAAAGGGTGGATTGGCATACCTTAATATTTTTTGCAGCGATGTTCGTCTTGATGCAGAGCGTGTGGGACACAGGCTTTTTCCAACAAATAATAACAAGCTTAAGCCTCAACATAACCTCAACGCCAACAATTTTGGCGGTAAGCATAATTTTGAGCCAATTAATATCTAATGTTCCGCTGGTGGCTTTGTATCTTCCTTTGGCTGTCCATGCGGGGGCTTCAACAATTGAGGCGTTGGCGTTAGCTGTTGGAAGCACGATTGCAGGTAACCTCTTCATTTTGGGGGCAGCTAGCAATGTAATAATAGTACAAAACGCTGAAAAGAAAGGTGGGGAAACATTAACTTTTTTGGAGTTCGCAAAAATAGGTGTACCTCTAACAATTATCAATAGTTTAGTTTATTGGTTATTTTTGGCAATAGCCTAAATTTTTAGGCAGGTGAAGTCTTTTTTCATTATCCTTGCATAAATGCTTTTGCCATGCTTCTTTTCTGCTAAGCTGAAGAAAGCGTTGCCCAAATCGTAACAACTTATAACTGCTTTCTCGTGGTTTTTTAGTTTAGAATACTCCTTTATTAGGTTTGACGTGCTTTTTGGCATGGTAATCTTAAATTTTTTTGAGATATAAGCATAGCTATTTGTTAATTCTTCTAGTGAGGTTTCTAAGACTTCTATCAGCCCAACTTTGGGGTTGTTCTGGGCATACCATTTATTGAACGCCTTTTCGACTCCCCGTGCATGGCCTTCAATGAAAACGTTTTCGTCATTAAAAGCTATTGGGGGGTCTAATAGTTCGCTTTGTAAAAAGTGGGTGTATTCATGTGCGAGCTCCCCATATTGTCGGGGGCTTTGTACTTTGGCTAGCCAAATTTCTTCTTTTGCCTTATCATATTCCGAGGTTTTGCCTAGCCTTATGGTTACTATTTGTTCTTCTTTTACTTTTAAGAAGCTATCCACCCATAGCTTAACTTCCATTAATGCTCCCTCTAGTTCTTCTTTGGTTTTTAGAATGGGATACTTTTTGTTTGGTTTCTTCTTTTGTAAATTGGTTAGGAGGGTTGATTCTTCTATGATTATTTGTTCTAATTTTGGGAGGTTTTGTTGGATTATGAGCCTTTTTTTTATTAAGCGGTCCACCTTCATGTTTTATATTGGGGTATCTATGGTGTATTTAAAATTTCTTTTTTTTTCTTGGCTCAAAAAAGGGTTAATGTGCGTATAATATAAGCTTATTACATGTTAGATGAATGATTAATCTTTGTAATCCAAAATATTTGCATTTGTAATGCGCAATCCCAATCAACATCTAATCAGAGGATATTTAGCATATATTATAGCATTAATCGCAGCTTAACTCGCTGACCGTTCCATCTTTGGTATATTTTAAGCATTATTCATCAAAATAGCAGCTATAGGCTGCAGCTTTCCGTAATTGCCATATAAGCCGATTAACCCTTATTTGACGTCGTTAAAATTAAAAGAAATGGCCAAAAAAATGAAAGAAATAAAAGAATCCAACCCAACCAATCCCAACGTTGCTGTCTTCCCCAAAGTCTATATTCGACCACAATAATATTTATATACTTGTTTCTGTTACATAGTCCTTACACACAAAAGAAATCCGAGTTTTACTTCAGGTTTTTGGGCAAAAACCGACGGTAAGTTTACTCACACCAAATTTACACACAGTGTATTCGTACACACAGTTAGTTTTCTCGACGGAAAAAGTTGTTTGGGCATAATAATTAACTTTTTCTTAAGGAAGTATAAGCTTCAAACCTTAATAAAGATTTTGGTCTTGGAAAATATACTTCACAAACATAAAAAAAACAAAAAAACAAGGGGGCAAAAAAAACAAAATGGAATTTATCGTACGAAACGCGTTAAAAACGCAAGAAGAAGCACAACCACAAGCGGAGATGAGAATCGGACAAGCCAACATTAGAGTCATAGGCTGTGGGGGCGGAGGAACAAACGCAACAAACTGGCTATACAAAAAAGGCATTCAAGGAGCAGAAGTCATAGCCATAAACACAGACAAACAACACCTTGACATGGTAGAAGCAGACAA
>JACQSW010000138.1 GCA_016211095.1 Candidatus Woesearchaeota archaeon
GATGTTAGGAGAGGAAACATTTATTTAAGGCAACTCATTCCTTTTTTTGTTATGAGGGATGATGCGTGGCTTGCTGAAAGGTTAAGCCAAATCTGGAATCTCCTCTTCCCGGAGGTTGAAAGAAAAAACAACGTCATAGCAAGATTCAAAGGCGGTTGGAAGAACAAATTTGGGCATATAAAAAAAATAAGGGAAAAAGACACAGAGATAGCAATCAACGGCTTATTCAAAAACGACGCAATACCTGAATATGTTATTGATGTTACGTTAGCCCACGAACTCATCCATTACAGCCACGGCTTCAACTCACCACTGCCAAAAAAGTATAATCATCCGCACGCTGGGGGAATAGTCACAAAGGAGCTAAAAAGGCGCGGCTTCAGCCATTTGCTAAAAAAGGAAAAAGCTTTTGTCAAGAAGGATTGGCTTAGGCTTTACAAACAGCTTTGCCCAGAAAAAAACGAATCACTTAGTAGAAGGCCGAGAAGGTTTTTTTTCTTTTAAATGAGGCAGCCTAACAACCTCTGCGCAGTTCAAGCAGGTATACACAACTTTTCCGCTCTTCATCCGCACCCTGCAATTCTTTCCTGGGACTAGGAATGAGTTGCATTTCTTGCAAAACCGCCTCTTAAGCTTAGAAGGGAGTTTAACCCTAAACTTCATCGCTATTGAGCGGGCAATCTCAACGTACCTGTTGCTCCTTTCAGGATGCTTAGAGCACTCTTTTTCAGCTGAAGAAAATAAGGATTCAATTCTTTCTTTTGCAATTTTCTTGTTTTTTTCTTTTTCGTACTTCTTAACCATTTTTTGTAGGGGGAATAAAAAAAGTTTTTTTAGCTTATGAGGGCTAATGCCGCTGCTGTGCTTCTCTGCGCATTCTCCGCCTGGATTATTGCTTCATCATAATTGCCAGCCTCAAACGCTTCCTTTGATTTCTTCAAGCTCACCCTGTTTTTTACCAAATCACTTTTTATTTCTATCATTGTGTCTGTATCAAAATTCTTGGATTGCTGCATAACTGCGTTGTAAGCTTCAATCATTTTTGCCTCTGCCGCTTGCAAATCTGTTTCAGCCTTATCTTTTTTTCTCTGCTCAAAGAAGTTTAAGTCCATGATGGGGACAATTTTTTTGAGAGTTGAGCCAATGCTGGACACGTCCTTGGCAACATCGTTATTAACTGCTATTTGCGAACAACCACTTAATAAGATTATCAGAATTGCCACTAAAATGACCCGTTTCATATTTTTAAAATACAAGAGCAGTATTTCATTTAAAAATTTTTGGTTTTTTTTTCGGCTCTTCCAAAAAATGTTCGGTATTCTTACAAGAAAGGTTATTAAAAAAATTTGAGGGTTAATCTTTTTCGTGAAAGCTGCAAAAAAAAGTTTGATTGCCGCGGGGATTGCCTGTTTAGCCTTCTTATTAAGCGCATTAAGCTGGTCAGCAAGCCTCACACCACCACCGCATGAAACCGCACCACAACCACAATTTTATTTCTGCCCAAGGGATGGCTGCACAAAAATTTTGTTAAATGAGCTCAAAAATGCCAAATATTCGATTAACTGCGCATTGTACGACCTAAGCTCAGAAGAAATAATAATTGCATTGCAAGAAATGAAAATAAACAAGCGGGTTGTGGTAGATGATAACAACTTTCAAAAAGCAAGCTACCTAAATTTTATGAAAAAAGATGATAGCAAACAGCTAATGCATAACAAGTTCTGCGTAATTGATGATAAAAAAGTTTTGACCGGCTCCTTCAACCCGACGCGAAAAGAAATAAACAACGACAATCTCGCCATAATTGAATCGGAATATTTATCAAAAAATTATTTAGAAGAATTTGAAGAATTGTGGCAAGGAAAATTTGGCGAAGGAAGAAAAACAAAATACCCGCTAATTTACCTTAATGAAGCAAAATTTGAGAATTTTTTCTGCCCAGAAGACGACTGCGAGAAACAGGCCGTTTCTGTTTTGAAAAACGCGAAAAGCTCAATCTATTTCATGACTTTCGCCTTTACCTCCAACAGAATAGCAGAAACAATTATTTCAAAAAAAACCCTTGACGTCAAAGGCGTGTTTGAAAAAAACCAAAACAGCAAATGGAGCCAATACGAAAAACTAAAAGCAGCCGGAATTAGCGTTAAGCTTGATAGCAACAAATACAACATGCATCACAAGGTGTTCATAATTGATTCTTCAATCATCATTTTTGGCAGCTACAACCCAACTGAATCTGGAAATGAACGGAATGATGAAAACATGCTAATAATCTATGATGAAATGATAGCTAAAAAATTCTTAGAAGAATTCAACTTCGTGTTTTACAACTAAAAATACAAATCCCTTTTCCCTTTCTTCAGCTCACCTAATTTTTTGATGGTTGCCAACCTAATTTTTTTATCAGTTATCTTCCCCAACTCCTCCGAGATAACCCCCTCACCTAACGTTTTGAGCTCTTTTGTGCCATAATCTAAGAGGTATTCTTTATATGTTAAGATGCAATTAGGGAGGCAAAATTTTTTTATTTCCCCAGGCTTTGCTAAGTCCATAAAATCTTTGCCAGTTCTCCCGACGCGATAGCATGCTGTGCAGAAGCTGGGATAAAATCCTGCTTTGCTCGCATCCCTTATCGTTTCAGCGATAGTCCTTGAATCCCCTACCTGAAATTGCTCTGCTTCTTGGAAAGAATTTTTTTTAGTTGCGTAGCCGCCTGGAAAAGTTTTTGATCCTGCACTTATTTGTGAAACGCCAACGCCAAAAAGTTGGTCCCTCAAGGAAGCCCTCTCCCTCGTTGAAAGAATTATGCCCGTATAAGGGACAGCCATCCTTATTATTGCAACAACCTTCTTGAAATCCTCTTCGGATAATGGGTGTGGCGGCTTGTTTGCTAACGGGGCATTGAGGGCTGGCTCAATTCTGGGGATGGAGATTGTGTGAGGGCCAACGCCAAACCTCCCCTCCAAATGTTTGGAGTGCTGCATCAACGCCAAAACTTCGAACCTGTAATCGTATAATCCGAACAAGACCCCCAATCCTACGTCGTCAATGCCTGCTTGTTGGGCTCGGTCCATAGCGAATAATCTCCAAAGATAATCTGATTTTCGGCCTGATGGGTGGACCGCTTTGTAAGTGGCGTGATGGTATGTTTCCTGGAATAATTGGTAGGTGCCTATACCTGTTTTTTTTAGTCTCTTAAAATTTTTAACAGAAAGCGGAGCAACGTTGACGTTAACCCGCCTTATCTGCCCGCCTCCAATTTTTATGCTGTAAACTGCCTTAACTGCTTTGTCGATATAGGCTATGCCGCTGTCTTTGTGTTCTCCGGCAACTAACAAAACCCTCTTATGGCCCTCTTTCACCAATGCCTCAACTTCTTTTTTTATTTCTTGTGTTGCCAGCTGTTTCCTCTTGAGCCCCTTGTTTTGTATCCTGAATCCGCAGTATGAGCAGTTGTTGCTGCACTTGTTTGATAGGTAAAGCGGGGCAAAAAGAACAAGCCTCCGCCCATATATTTCTTCTTTGACTTCATTGGCAGTTTTGAACATCAATCTAATCAGTTTTTTGTCGTGGCAGTTTAGCAATGCGGCAACTTCCCAAAAACTTAAGCCCTTCAATTTTTTAGACTTATTTATAATAGCCCTTATTTTTTCTTTGCTCAAGTTTTGGTTTCTTTGCAGAGCCAAAAATATTTCTTTTTCCTGAATAAAATCTTGCATTTTTTATATTCCTAAGTCTGTTGGCGCCCTGCCCAGCGAATACAGCAGGTTAATAGCGTTTTTTATTGAAGCTTTAACATCATCCTTATTCCTGTCACGGTCCGGATAAAGCTGGTAGTTTTTTTTGTATTTGTAAGGGGTTAAGTTTATCATTAACGAATTGGCCCCAGCTATAAGCCCCATTTTTAGTGCATCGCCGCCTAATGTTTGAAGGGCTGTCGTTACAAGGATTTTTGCATTTTTGTCAGCAAGCCTAGTTACAGCGATAATTTTAAGCAAAAAATTTTTATCCAACAATTTTTGTCCGGCTAAAGGGGTTAATGGTGAGGGTATTAACGGGCCGAAACTGTACATGTCAGCGCCCAAGTCCTTAGTTAACAAGATGTTTTTGATTATGTCCTCATTTTTTTCTTCAGGCAAGCCAACAATGAATCCAGTAGCAACGATGAAGCCCGACTTTTTCAAGTACCTTATCAGCTCGACCCTTTTTTCTAGGTTAGTTCCCGGCCGCACTTTTGCAAAAATTTTTTTGTTTGAAGTTTCAAATCTTAAAAGAGCTGCCTGCGCCCCAGCCAAGTATAACTTTTTATAGATTTTTTTGCTTCGTTCCCCAATGCTAAGAAAGATTAAGACCCCTAACTCACTTATTTCTTTAACAATCTTTACAAGTTTTTTTTCATCATACCAATCGTCTTCGCCTGACTGCAGGACCAAAGCCTTGAAGCCTAACTTTTTAACAGCGTATTTTGCGGTTTCTATTATTTCCCCCACGCTCATCCTGTACCTATTTATTTTAGATCCTCTTCGTATGCCGCAGTAGAGGCAGTTGTTTCTGCAGTGATTGGAGAATTCTATTATGCCGTGCACGCAGCAAGCATTGCCTAACTCTTTTTGCCTCAAATTGTTCGCTGTTTCAAGCAATAGCTGAACCTCCTTATTTTCACGCATTTCCAATAAGCGCTGCAGCTCCGGTGAAGCTAAGTTTTTTCCAAGGTTAACTTTCTGCATCAAACCGAGAAGGTTGCCGTTTGTTGCTGGTTGAGAAATTTTTTTGTCAATTTTTTTTAATTCAAAGAACTGTTTTTTCCAAATCCTTAAGGTCCTTGTCGCATTATCTTTTGAGATTTTGCTTACGACGATGCCGCCCTGGGCATAAATATAATCCCCTAAAGAAACATTTTTAACGCCTAGCAGAACGTTCTTTTTTTCTCCAAAATAATCAACAACCGCATAATTATCCTTGATTTCAATAATTTTGCCTGGAATAGCGTAGCACATAACCCCCAATTTGTATGGTTGAAGTTAAAAAAAGTTTCTAAAAAAAAGAAAATAGAATATCCTTAGTCGTTATCTACTCTTGGGGCTAGTATGAAGCTGAGCCTCATTTTGTCGATTATTGTGTATTCTGTTTTTAGCGGGTAATTTGTGGCGAAGCTTATGCTTACTTCGTCGCTAATTTTTGAGCCCTTAATTATTTTTTTTAGGTATTCGATGGAGTATTTGGCTGTTGTTTTGTCTTCTGTGCTTATTTTTGTGTTTTCGTCTTCATGGATTTCTACCTTTGCGTCTTGCAGGTTGCCTTCACTCTTTATTGTGAGCTTTTTTGGCTCAGCTATCAGCGCTACTGATTCTGCGATTATGCCCATGTCTTCTATGGCTTCGTCAAACTTTATTGATGCTGTTTCTATGCTGGCGGCGAAGGATAGTTTTGGGATTTTTTGCTCCCTTTCCTCAGCGTCTATTAGTGAGAGGTTGAATGTTTTTTTGCTTTCGCCTATCAGCTCAATTTTTAGCCTGCCGGTGTCTTCGTCCAGGCTGATTATTGTTGTGTCTGCAGGTTTCGCCCTTTTGAGTATTTGCTTGAAGTTGTCAAGATTTATTGTCAATGATACGTCTTCGTTGACTTCATATTCAGCGAAGGCCGGTGACAACAGCTTGAAGTCTATCATTGCCACGTTGGCTGGGTCCATCGCGATTATTTCTATCTTGGTTTTATCTATTTTTAGTGTTGCTTCGTTAACTAACTCTGATATTATTCCTATACTTTCTGTTAAGAGCCTCGGTTCAGTTAAAATTAGCTTCATTAATAAATCCCCCCAAAAAATTTTTTTTGTTGTGTTAAAAAAAAGAGAATGTTGATAGGTATTTAAAACTTTTTGCTTCTAAGCCACTTAGTTTTACTAGCTATGCCCAAGCCATCCCACTCTGGTTTCATCATGAATGCGTTGATTATTAAGTAGGCGGCGTAAGCTATTAGGACGGCGTGGAGGATTAGCGGGCTTAATACTATGTCGATGTTGAATGGCAGCGATGCTTTTACAACATCCAGCTCAACTGCTGATGGCAGAATCCCAAGGAAAGCTAGGATTAGCCCGGCGATTATGCTTAGAAGTTTTTTGGCGCCGTAACTTATGCGGAATGAGTCGTAAAGTATGATTAAGCCGAGAATTATCAGCGCAATTTTTACTAAAGTTAAGCTATAAATCATGGATGGCAGCCCTGCAACGCCCCTTCCTAAGTCGTTAAGCAATGAGAAGAACCCTAACGCCCCAAATATTAGTCCAGCCAAAAAGCTGTAGAGGCTTCTTTTTTGAACCCACCCTTTTTTATTCAATTTTTAAAAGACACCCCCGCTTAAACAAAAAAATTTTTTTAATATTCTCTCCACCTGTTGTTGCATTTGGTGCATTGAAAGAACCGTGTTTCCCCCTCATCGCCAGCACGCGTTTGCACAGTCCAGTAAAATGCCTCTTTATTTCCGCATTTCTGGCATTCCTGGGCAATCTTTGGCAGGGTGTTAACCTCTTTTCTTGCGTCAACAATCTCAATTTTTTCTACTTTGCCTAAGGTTTCTTCTATTAATAGGTCGTCTTTTTCTGTTACTGAGTAGCCGCAGGCACAAACTAGTTTTGGCCTTTTATTTTCTTCTTTAGGCATTAGCAGTTTTCCGCATTCAGGACAAAATAACATTTTTTGCGCTCCTTATTGATTCTGTGAACCAAATCTTTATCCAACCAAGCATTGGGATCTTGAATATTGCGTTTCCCAGCACTTTTTTTTCTGAAATGTCTTCAGGGTCTTGCCCGGTGTTGTGGTCTCCCTTGGTTTGGAAAAAGTATTCTCCGTCGTTCACCCATTTTTTGGTTACCCTATGGATTATTGGGTAAACGTGCCGTTCTGTGCTATAAACTATGACTGTCCCCTCTTTAATATCTTTTGGTTCTCGCCATTTAAGAACCATTATGTCTCCTGTGTTGAAACCGTTCGGGAAGGATATGAATTGCTCTTTAGAGAAGTTGTTGCTGACATACCATCCATTGTTTTGCTCCCACCAACTGTCAAATGGTATGTTATCGTGCTCCATACTTCCCGAAACTACTGCGACTACTGGGTAGCTTGTTCCGAGCAAGAATCCTAAGCCGGGATAAATTAGGAATTTTACTATAACAAAGGCTAGTATGATGTTTACTATCCATGATTCTATGCTGTCTTCTTCCCAGATGAAATGCCAAAGCTTTGCCAATACATGCTTAACCATTTTTTTTTGTGATAAAAAATGTTTGTTTAGATA
>JACQSW010000139.1 GCA_016211095.1 Candidatus Woesearchaeota archaeon
GTTTTGTGTAATATTTTATTTTATGCTTATCCTGCTTTTTTGCAATTTTATAATTAAGGTGAATCCCAAAAACTTTATTTATATCAAAAATAAATCTTTTAATTAGCTGTAAGTCAGTATTACTGTACCTAAAGTCATAGCAATTTTCTCTCTTAATCTTTTCTTTATCAATCGAGCCATCACCCACTAAATTAGCTAAGATTCTAGCTAAAGGACTAGACAGTTTTAATGGGAAAGGATTCATAATGAAAAGTTTTGGGCCCGGGCAGTATAAATACTTGGGCCTACCTAACCCTAGCTTATCCCAAAATTTTAAGGGAAGCGCATTTGAATGCTCATATTTCCATATACCACATTGCCCAATGCCAATTATTTGGCCGAATTTTGCCTGGCTTAAATTCAGTTGGTTTCTCAATTTTTTAACATCGAACTTGCCGAGTATCAAGCGTTCATTTTTGGTTAGTTTCAAAAAATCTTCCCAACCCACTATAACTTTCCCGATTTTATCTTCGTCATTAAAAGAAGAAACAATTTTGTCACCATTGATTATCTCCCTAGCTGGTTTGTAATAAATGCTTCCTGAATTATAAACTAAAACAGGATGGTCTTCTGTTAGCTTAACTTTTGTACCATCCAAAAAATTAATTTGAGAAACCTGCTCATTTGGCATTAATTTCCTTTTGCTGACTAAACTGTAAAAAGAGGGCACCTTTTCTAAACTAGCAGTTATAGAAAAGCAATGGTGCATCTTATTCTTTGCGAATAAAACGCCATCCTGCTCGCCAAATAATTCTGCCTCTTCAAACAAGTCCTTTATAGAAATGTGTTTTGGCGTATCAGATGATACCCTAATCAGAGAATCTTCTGTCAAACATTTTGTCCCGAGGCTTCTTTTTTCGAGTTCTTTGACTAACGATGATTGGTTATATCTTTTTGGGGGCGAAGTTTCTTTGTCGTAGCTCATTACGTCTTTGTTTTGGAGCGTTTCTCCTTGTTCCATTTTTGGTAGTTCTTCTTCTTCGAATTTTGCGTATGGGCTGTAAAAGTCGTGCCAGCCTTTTTTGATTGTTCTTGTTCCTTTGTTTACGAATGTTTCTCCGTTTACCCCTATTTGTAGGTCTACTGTTTCTCTTGTGGCTGGTTCGGAGAATGTTGCTAAGAATCTTTTTGTTATTAGGTCGTAAAGTTTTTTTTGGTCTCCTGTTAAGGTTGTTGTTTGTTCGCCGGTTATGTAGATGGCTGGGTGGGCGGGGTCTTTTTTTTCTCCGTTGTTTGGTTTTAACGTTTTTTTTGTTAGTAATTTTTCAGCGAGTTCTTTGTATTCTGGCTGTTTTTTTAGTTCTTCCAGGATTTTTTTGAAGTCTATAGTTTCCGGGTACTGGTTTGAGCTTGTTCTCGGATAAGAGATTAGGGACGAGAGGTATAGTTCTTGTGCTGCCGCTAATGTTTGTTTTGGGCTTAGGCCTATGTGTTTGAATGCTTCGGTTTGCAGCGTTGTTAAGTCGAATGGTGGTGGCGGCATTTGTTCGAATTGAGTTTTTTTCAAAGACGTGACTTTTGCTTCTTTGCCTTTTGTTTTTTTCAGGATTTGTTCTGCTTCTTTTTTGTCCCAGAATTTGTCAGCCCAGTGCCACGCATTAATTTTGTTGGTTATTAGTTCTATTTGCCAAAATGGTGTTGGCTTAAAGTTTGTTATTTCTATTTCTCTGTCGGCTAATATTTTTAGGGCAGGCCCTTGGACTCTTCCCGAAGAGAGTATTTTGAACATTTTTGTTGCGTTTTTGACGGCTAAGGTTAATGCTCTGGAAGTGTTTATTCCCCAATAAAAGTCTAAGATGTGCCTCGCTATTCCAGACTCGGCTAATCCCCTATCAATATGCAAAGCCACATTTTCATAAGAGCGAAGAAGGTCAATTTTTGTTGTGGTTGAGTAATGCATTCTCTTCGCATCCTCTTGCTTGCACACAAAATGCAGGATGTTATACCCTATCACTTCACCCTCAACATCCCAGTCGCAGGCAACCACAAAAGAATCTGCTTCTTTAGTTAATTTTTTTATTGCATCCAAATAATTTTTTGTAAATGCAGAATCCTTAGACACTTCAAAAGAAGGCTTCCACTCAACATCAAATACAGGGTAAACCCATCCCTTCTTGTCTTTCTCCGCAACAGTGTAGAGGTGACCGACTGCGCAAACAATAAAAATCTTTTTTCCATCCCGCTCTAATTCGTAGTACGAAATTTTTTTGTTGTAAACTTTTTTTACAAACTTGTTCGGCGCCAAAGCCTCCGCTATCTTAAGCGAAGTCGATGGTTTTTCAGTGATTATTAGTTCAGCCATTTTATCAAAAGCAGTATTTTGCTCGGGGATATGCCCTTATTAAAACTTTCTACAACCCCGTTTTGGAGTTTATGCTTTGCCCTTTTTTTTGATTAAAACCTTAAGAATTCTTTTCTTGCTTGCCTTTTCGATAACACATTCTATGTCTTGTTCAAATTCTATTGAGTCGCCTTCTTTGGGTATTCTCTTCAGCTTCTTTAATATTAATCCGCTGATTGTTTCCCCCGTTTTGCCTGGCAAGCTTATGTTGAAGAAGTTTGTTATGAAATTTATTTGTGTAGATCCGTCAACGATTATGGTGTTTTTGTCAACCCTCATTATGACTCTCTCGCTGATATCTCCTTCGTCTATTATTTCTCCTACTAGCTCTTCTAATAAGTCTTCGAGAGTTATCACTCCTGCTGTTCCGCCGAAATCATCCACAACAATGGCCATGTGGACTCCTTTTTCTTGGAATTCCTTGAAAAGCTCATTTATCGGCTTATATTTAGGGACGAAGAAAGGCTTTCTCGCAACTTTAGATAATAGGATGTTAGTCTTGCCTTTTTCCAGTAATGGAAGAAGGTCTTTGACGAATAGGATTCCTACGATGTTGTCTTTGTTTTTTTTATAGAGCGGCATTCTTGAGAATTGGGACTTTATTATTACGCCCATTATGTCTTTAAGCCTTAACTCTGCGTCTAGGCTTGCCATGTTCATTCTTGAGGTCATTATTTCTCCTGCTGTTATGTCCCCAAATTTGAATGCCCTTTCAATTAGCTCTTTTTGTTTTTTTGGCAAGTTGCTATCTTCTGCGCCGGCTTCGAAGAGTGCCTTTAATTCGTCTCCGCTTAGTTTTTGCGGCTCAATTTTTTTTCCGCTTAGGGTTAACAATGCTTTTGCTATTCCGTTGAATATGAAGACTAAGGGGAAGAATAATTTTTCAAAAAATGCTATGGGTTTAGCTGATTTTAAGGCAAATGATTCTGCGTGAAGGGCTGCAAATGATTTTGGTGTAACTTCCCCAAACAATAACAGAATAAAAGTTGTAATGCCTGTTGCCAGCCCAATGCCTGATGAACCAGTGATTTTTGTGATTTCGTAAGCCATTATTGTTGAGGCTGTTACGTTTACTATGTTATTGCCGATAAGTATTGTTGTTATTAGTTTTTGTGGGTCGGATTTTATCCTGCTTAGGGTTTCTGCTTCCGGAATTTTTTGCTTAACAAGCGTTTTAAGCTTATATCTGCCTAATGAAAATATTGCTATTTCTGCAGCTGAAAAGAATGCCGAAAGCATTACACATATTACAAAGATTATCCAGAGATTCATAAAAACGCTTCAAACTCATTTAAGAGGGTTATTGTTTAAAAAGGTTTTGGGATTATATTTCTATTATTTTTCCTTTTCTTCCAACATTGATGACTAGGGTTTTGCCTATTTTTTCTTCCATTCCTTCTGCTTCGTGCACGTGGGAACAGAAGAGTATGTCTGGCTGGAGCTCATCGACTGCTTTTTTGACGCCTGAACTGCCGGGGAAAAATTTTGTGAATTTTTCCATTAACGTGCTGGATGGGTGTACGTGCGTGACCATAATCTTTTTGTTGCATCCTTTTATGTATTTGAATCCTTTTTTGAGTATGCTGTGTATTTCGTCTTCTGGCAGCTGGAATAATCCTATGTTTGCTGATCCACAGCCGAATAAGCCGACTTCTTTTTCTTTATCTTTTAGTTTTACTGAGTAGCCGTGGAGGTTTTTGGCTTTGTAGAGCTCTGCGAGGAAGTCTGCTGTGGCTTGGCTTTCGTGATTGCCGGGTATTAGGAGGACTTTTTGCTTGAACATCCCTACAAGGTGTTCGGTGGATGATTCTTGCTGTGTTATGTCGCCGCATAGCACTACGAGGTCGACTTTTTCTTTTTCTGCTTTTTGAGCTAGCTGTTTGGCTAGGTCTGTGTCGCCGTGTATATCCCCTGCTGCGAGTATTTTCATTTTTTGATTCCCTTGTATCAAGAATTTGTTTGTTTATTTGGGGTTTTGTCTCCTTATAAACCTTTCTGTTCACTACTTTTTAGTTGGGACTATTTTTTCTTTTTGTAAGAAAGGCTGCAAAACCTTAGGGACAAGAATGCTGCCATCTTTCTGCTGATAATTCTCCAAAATGGCAACCATAACCCGAGAAGTAGCAATCGCCGTATTATTCAAGGTATGCAAAACCTCCCTAGAGCCATCCTTATTGATTACCTTAATATTTAAGTCACGAGCCTGATAATCTGTACAGTTACTCAAGGATCCGACCTCGCCATACTCCCCCAAGGTTGGCCTCCAAACTTCCAAATCAAAACTCCTAGCCTTCCAGTCACCCAAATCGCCGGTGCAGCACTCAATAACCCTGTAAGGCAGGCCTAAAAGCTGTATAAGCTCTTCAGAATTCTTCATCAGCTCATCAAAATACTTCCAAGAATCATTAGGGGGAGAAAAAATGAACTGCTCAACCTTGTTAAACTGATGAGTCCTCCACAAACCCTTCTCATTAATCCCGTGGCTTCCAACCTCCTTCCTAAAGCACATGCTATAAGCAACATACCTTAATGGAAGCTGGGTGTGCTCAAATGCCTCTTCCGAATGCATTCCGAGCACCGCAAACTCCGAAGTCGGAATCAGGTGCAAGTCGTCGCCTTCCACTTTGTAAATAACTTTTTCATAATTCTCCAAAATTGCGCCTGCAGCTGCATCACAAATGTTCTTATGAACCATAAGCGGGGGCTCAACATACTTGTAGCCCTTCTTCGCCAAATGCGAAACAGCCAACTGTATCAGCGCCAAATTCAACAAAGCTAAATCACCTTTCAAAAAATAGAAGCCGTTGCCCGTGGTCTTTGCAGAAGCGTCAAATTCTGCTAAGCCTAAACCCTCTGCCAGCTCAACATGGTTCTTAACTTCAAAATCGAACTTAGGGATTTTTCCCCAGCGCCTTAACTCAGGATTTTCAGAAGAATCCTTCCCAACAGGCACATCCTTATGCATCATGTTAGGAATCTTTTTCAAAGAAGCGGTTATTTCTTCTTGTAAAAGGCTGAACCCTTCCTCTTTCTCTTTTATTTTGAGAGGCAGCAGCTTAGCTTCTTCCAGCACCGCCCCAACATCTTCCTTATTTTTTTTGGCTTCATTAATCTGCTGAGACAAAGAATTCCTTTTCGCCCTCAACTCATCCAATTCCAGCTTCAAAGCGCGAAATTTCTTATCTTTGGCAGCTAAATCATCAACTAACCGCAGCTTTTCCTTCTGGGCCTTCTTCCTTATATTAGCTTTAACCAACTCAGGATTCTCCCTAATCAATTTTATATCAAACATTTTAACAAAAAATATAAATAGCTGAGTTTTTAAATTTTCTGCAAATGCTTTTAAACAAAATTATTTTACAACAAAAACAATTTTAATTTATAAAGTGAAAA
>JACQSW010000137.1 GCA_016211095.1 Candidatus Woesearchaeota archaeon
AAGACATTAGGGAAATTAAGGGATTCGAGACAGGATCAAAAATAGCAATCCTCGCATTCAACGACCACGTAGAGTTAAGGCCATTGAAGCAAGTCAGTGAAAAACTTGCAACTGCCTTTGCAAGCGAAAAATCCCTAGCCAAAAGCTGGAACACCAAAGAGGATGAAAAGGCATGGAAAAAGTTGTAAAAGGAGATGTCGTTGTAATACCCTTTCCGTTTTCTAACTTAACAGATTCTAAGAGAAGACCAGCTTTTGTTAGCGCAAACCTTGAAGGAGACGACTTAATCTTGTGCCAAATAACAAGTGAAGCAAGATTTGACAGATACGCCATTCCTTTATCAAATGATAATTTTAAGAAAGGCAGATTAAGCCTGCTAAGCTTAATAAGGCCAAACAAGATATTTACAGCGGACAAATCTATCATACTATACAAAGTAGGGAGCATTCAAGACTGGAAAATTAGAGAAATTGAGGACACCATCATTAAAATATTCAAGTCTTAAATCACAAATTTTTTGAAAGAAAACTGCTAATCTTTAAGTTACTTCTTTTTTATGCCGTGGGCTGCGAGAATGCCTGTTAATGCTGCTCCAACTATGCCGCGGGATTTTCCTGCGCCGTCTCCAGCTACAAACAAATTTTTTACGCTCGTTTCTAAATCTTTTGAAGTTGGGTATTTTGTGTCGTAGAATTTTATTTCTGGGGCGTATAGGAGGGTTGATGGGTGTGCTATGCCTTCTACTATTCGGTCTAAAACAGTGATTGTTTCTTTGATGTTGTCAATTATCCTTCCCGCATAGCCGAGCGATAAGTCTGCTGGGCAAACTTGGCTGCCAACTTCGAGTGTTGGTTTTAGCTTGTTGTAGCCGCAATTTTTGTCAAAAAAAGTTTCTATCTTGGACCTTCTGCCCCTTTCCAGGTCCCCCCACCTTTGGACTAATGGTTTGCCTTTGCCCATTTGGCTCATATAAGTAATTATTGCCCTCGCAAATTCTGTCGTGTCGCCCATAGGCTCTGTTAAGCTGATTGTGTATAGCAAGGCGAAGTTTGTGTTATCTGTTTTCATCTTTTTCAAAGCGTCACCATTGATTAATTTGTATTCCTGGTCGCGCTCTATCCTCACCCTTCCGCGTGGGTTTGTGCAGAAAGTCCTAACCTTGTCCCTGTGGCATCTTGTTTCCAGCTTAAACTTTGGGTCGTAAAGAATATTTGTTATGGGGTCGTAAACTTCTGCAGGGATCTCAACCCTCACCCCAACATCTATTGGGCCGTAAAGTGTTGCGATGCCTAATTCTTTTGCTTGGGCTCTAAACCAGTATGCGCCGCTTCGCCCCGGGCAAACGAGCAAGTATTTGCTTTTAAAAACCTCTTTGCCGTTGCTAACAAAGAAGGCGTCTTCATTCTTTTTTATTTTTACAACTTCTGTGTTAAGCATGAATTCGATGCCTTTTGATTCTAATTTATTTTTGAAGCTTTTCATAATTTTGTGGGTTGAGTCGCTGCCCATATGCCTCTGTTCGGCGCTTATCAGTTCGACGTCGTGTTTGGCTGCCTTTTTAACTAGCTTGTTCACTTCTTCCAGATTGGTCCCGGACAGGGTTGGATCTGCGCCGTTTTCTAGAAATATTTTGTCAATCACCCTGATTAGCTTTTTGGCTTCCTCTTCGCTCAGTTTCAACTCGTCTAAGTCCATTCCTATCTTTGTTGAGAGGTTGAGTTTGCCGTCCGTTACCGCCCCTGCTCCGCCAACAATGCTTTTTTTGTCTATCACCAAAACTTTTAAGCTGTCTGCCAGTTCGTTAGCTGCGAAGAGCCCTGCAGGCCCAGCCCCGATGATTATTGCGCCGTATTTCATAAGATGTGCCCATAATTTTTTTTGATTTCATCTTTTTCCATGCCAACCATTTCGTGGCTTGTGTAGAAAATCCAGACTGCTTCATCTTTTACGTTCCACGCGTTTATGTAGTAGTCAGGCATTATTTTTTTTCCGTCCTTCCCGATTTTGACGTCGTGCGAAACAATGACTATCTGCCTTTCTGATAAGGGTTTTTTTTGGTCGAGCCTAAGCGGTGTTTCTTTTTCTATTTTTTTAATAATCGCTTCTATTGTTTGGCCCTCATCGATGATGTCATCAACAACTAAAACCCTGTCTTTCATTGTCAGTTTTGAGGTGCCTGGCAGGAAGCTTACTTTTTTCACCTTCTTCCTTTGCCCAACATCTTGGTATGACTGCGCGCCGACAATCACCCCATATTTTAGCCTTTCAACTTTCCCCCCATCTTTTTCCTGCATTTTTTCATGATAAATAAAATATTCACTTATAGGGTTGGCGATGTACGAGCCACCGCGCATCACAGAATAAAGAATAGTCGGCTTGAATGAGCTTTTCATTATTTTTTCAGCTAATTTGAACGCGCCATCACGAACTTCTTCCATTGGCAAGAAAACTTTTTTAACCAAAATAATATCCCCCACAACTAATCTTTTTTAGTTTAGGACACTATATATATAAGGCTTATGGCAAAAAGGTTTAAATAACAAGCTATTAACTACATCATCATGGATATTTATTTAGTGAAGAAGGAAGTTGGAAAAGATTCGCCTAAGCTGAGGTACGAGCTGAAAACGCTGATAGAGCCCACTAAAAGCTCTAACAGGTTAGTCAATAAAGTTAAAGATTACTATCATAAGCTGGAAAAACCAACAGAGAAAGCCCTGAAATACGCCTGTAAAGACTCCAACAATGAAGAGATAAACATAATTTACTCTCACAATTTTTCTGAAGAAGAAGCAAAATTCGTTTACAAAGCAATCCTACAAAGAGAAATCTCAAAAAGGCAGCTGACCCTGCCACTAAACGCAGTACTAACAGTTACAACCTTTGTGGCTGCGCCGATAGTGCCCCTCCTAAAC
>JACQSW010000141.1 GCA_016211095.1 Candidatus Woesearchaeota archaeon
CGTTTATATAGGGAAAACACATTTAATCTTTTGTTAAATTAAAGGAGGAGATGAGAGTTTGAAAAAATTTTTTGTATTCTTAATATCATTGGTTTTGTTAGCTGTTTCTGTTAGCGCAGCAGATTTGCAGATTAGCCATGAAGAGATAGTTGGTGCTGTGCAAGCCGGTGGGATAGCAACGTTCAGGTTAACAATAACAAATTTGGGGATTAACAGCGACACATTCCAGATTGTTCCAAGTCCGCTTGCTTTGGATCCGTCCAGCGAGTTTGAGTATATTATAAGTTCTCCAAGCCAAGTATTTGTGCCTGGAAAGGGCAGCGCTACAGTAAATGTAAGTGTAAAGACTAAGGAGAAGATTGCGCATGGAAGGTATTATGAGACGGAAATAATTGTGCGTTCAGTAAATGATGCAAACAGGCAACAAAATTATCCGCTTAGCATTCACATTCTCGCCCCTGACGAAATTGTGAGGTTAACGCCTTTGGTTACTGGAAGGGTTAAGCCTGGTGAAGATTTCACGATTGGGGTGAAGCTGGATAACATGGTTAATCAGCCGCTTCACGGCATAAATTTTTATGTTTCGAGCGATATCTTTGAGGAGAAAAGGGTTTTGGAGTTTTTGCCATTTCAAGAGAGAACAGAAACATTAACTTTCCACATACCCTCTTCAACAAAATCGCAGGATTACAAGCTAAGCATAAGGGCTTATCAGGGGGAATGGCTGAATGCGAAAAAAGAGGTAAGCTTCAAGGTTTTGGTAAGCTCAGATATTAAGGATGAGGTGGAGGTTGTAAAGGGCTTCCTCTACACTAAGACTGTAATTACAAAAACTAATGTTGGGAACTCAATAACAGAAGATAGATACTCAACAAAGGTGCAATTCATTAAGAAGCTGTTTACCTCTTTCACCGTTGATCCCGCGCAGAAAAATGGGGAGTTATACTCTTGGGTTTTTAGCATAAACCCTGAGGCTAAGCAGGTTTTGGTTATAAAAACTGATTATAGACCAGTCTTCTGGGCGATCATAGTAATTTTGCTATCTGCCCTTACTGCGTACTATTGGATAAGCAGGAGTGTAGTTGTAAAGAAGCAGGTTTTCAAGCTTAAGCAAACACAGGATGGCTTGATAGAATTGAAGATACTCCTTCACATAATAAACCGCAGCAGCAACACAATAAGAAATGTAACATTAACTGAGTTGCTTCCAGCAATGATTCATCCTACTGCTAAGTTTGGGACGCTAAAACCGAACAAGATGCAACAGGGAGTAATGGGCATGAGGCTTATGTGGGAGATGCCTGAACTCGTCAAGGGAGAAGAGAGGGTCTTTAGTTATGAAGTAACCTCAAAGATGGGCATCGTCGGAAAATTCATGCTGCCAGCAGCCCTTTTACGCTACAAAACAGCAAGAAACAGGACAGTAAACATCAAATCAAACAGGCTAACCTTGCTCCCCGGATTCGAGCAGTGACATTCTCCCCGCACTAAACAGCTTTCTATTGAAAGAAGCTCAAGTGACTTCAGTTCAATTGGTCAAATAGTGTCTGACTTTTTTGTTTTGAAGGTTCATTTTTAAGGTTGTCACAGTTGGTGACCAGATCATAATTTTTTTTAGGAAATATGCCCTCAAAATTATCCATGCTATATTTGGCAAGCGACCCCCTCGCCTGAGGTGGTAATTCATTTGTAGGCTAAAAGCCAAGCCGTTTTCCTTTCGATAAAAAAGACAATAAACTTTAAATACAACCTTGCTTCTTTTTTTGTTTTTCCCCAGCATAGCTCAATGGTGGAGCATTCGGCTGTAGTTGTCGTAAGACTTGAGCCACATCGTGGTAAGGATGAAATGCGATCAGCCGTTCCCGAAAGGATCCCGGTTCGAGTCCGGGTGCTGGGACCATTTAATTTTTAACTGATTTTTGTGGGGTGAAAAAAAAGTGATAAGTTTGGAAGAAAAGGTTGGGCTGCCAATAAAGCTGATTGATAACAAACTGATTTTTTTTGGCGATTTTTCTTATGAGAGTTTTGCTGCTCGGACATTAGAAGAGATGCGGCCAGTTCTTTATGACAAAACGATAACTGCGCCAGAATTATGCTACTATATGTATAGGGGTATAAGCTTTTTTTCTGACACAAGATTGTTTAGGGAGAAGGAAGTTAGTTATGACATCACGATGTTGCCTGGAAAAAAGTTTGGCAAGGAATGCGCAAAAACTTTCGGCCACTTCCATCCAAGCGTCGGATATTTAACCTATCCGGAAGTTTATGAGGTGATTTTAGGCAAAGCTTTGTTTCTTTTTGAGGGTTTCAGGACTGGCTCAGTTGTTGTCAAGGCAGAGGAGGGGGACAAGGTTGTTGTTCCGCCATTCTTTGGCCACGTCCTAATCAATTCGGCTAAAGACGTTTTGGTTACTGGCAATTTGGTTGCTAACAATTTCAAAAATTATTATGAGCATTATAAGCGGATTGGGGGAGCGATGTATTTTAAGGTTGGAAAAAAATTTGTTGCCAACCCAAACCATCCTAACGCTGCAAAGCCTATTGAGAAGCTTAGGCAAATAAATGCGAAGGAGGTTTCTGAGCTTGGCTTGCTAAAGAAGGCGCCGCTGTATGCCTCTTTTGTTGAGAATCCTGATGCTTTTAATTTTTTGCACTATCCTGAGCCTTACAAAAAAGTTTTAGCAGGCTATCTTGATCAGCAGAAATCTAGTAGATAACCAACAAATTTTCCGTCTTTGTAATATGCGCCGTCAGCTTTTTTTTCGAAGCTGTGCCGCCACAATAATTCTTCAACGGCTTTTTGCTCTCTCCTGTTGAATTGCCTGTCATAAATCCCTTGAACGAGCAGTTCACAAGAAATTTCTTTTCCTTTTAGGAAGCCGAAGTCGTTTTTTTCTAGTTCGGGATGCATAAGGAGCTCTTGCGTTAAGGTTTTTGGCTCTTCTATGCCTAAATCTGATTGGTTGACGCTTTTTTTTGCGTATTTTTCGAATAACTTCTTTAATGCTTCTTGACCCATCAGCTTCTTTCTCCTTTGTCTTCTACGATTATTCCTTCGTGGTCTCCGCTTATTTTTGCTTTTTTACCTATGAGGCAGTTGTTTAGGATGGCCTTATTGACTTCTGCGCCTTCGTGTAGGATGGTGTTTGATACTTTTGAATCTGTTATTGCGCATTCTTTGTTTATTGTTGCGTTTGGGCCTATGACAGAGTTTTTTATTGTTACATTTTCTGCTATGAACGCTGGCTGGTTTATTTCCACGTTTGGAAAAGATTTTTTTGTCGGGGTTATTAGCCTTTTGTTTGTTTCTAGGATTGTGCCGAGTTGCCCGCAGTCCAGCCATTCATCAATTTGGAAGTATTCAAATTTTGCGCCTTTTTCAATCATCATTTGAAGGGCATCTGTCAGTTGGTATTCGCCTTTGCTTTTTAGGCCTTTTTTTATTAGCTCTTCTATGGAGTCAAATAGGGGTTTGTAGTCTTTTATGTAGTAGATGCCGATTATTGCCAGGTTTGTCGGCGGGATTTCAGGCTTTTCTATCATTTTGACTATTTTTTTGCCTTTTGTTTCCACTATGCCGAATCTTGTTGGGTCATTTGTTGGGCTGACTCCTATGATGTTTGTTTTTGCTTGCAGGACTTTTTTTAGGCTTCCCTTGAATATTGTGTCGTTGAAGACGATAAGGAAGGGCTCTTTGATGCTTTTTTTGGTGAGGCTTATCGCGTGTGCTGTTCCTTTTCTTTCCTTTTGGGTTATGTATGTTGCTTTTATTTCTGGATGGTTTTCTTTGACAAATTTTTTGATTTTTGTTTCTAAATGCCCTGTGATGAAGACAATTTCTTTTATGTTGAGTTTTTTTAGCTCTTCTATCAGCCAGGTCAGCATGGGTTTACCTGCTATGTTGATCAATGATTTTGGCGTTGTTTTTGTTAGTGGGAGAAGCCTAGAGCCAATGCCTGCTACTGGAATGACTGCTTTCATAATTATAGCCATTTTTTTTAGTTTTTTAAAAAGTTTGCCTTTTTTTTCTTTTATTTTTTGGGTAGGCAGAACAGCATTAATTTTGACACCATTATGTAGTTGTAACAAAACGAAAAGTTTAAAAAGGGCCACAACCTATAAAATAACAACAAAATGGAAAAACTTGAAGATTACCTAACCAAGGAAGGCTGGAAGAAGGACTGGCAACAAACCAAGGAAAACTTCCAAACAAAAAAAGAGCACATAAACGAAAACTTTACTCTAATAACACAAGGCGTTGCCGCAGTAATGTACGGCACAAACGAATTACTGCAACACATGGCAAAAAATGGCACAATCGAGTACCAATCATTTATGGGCCAAACCAGCGATGTGGCGGCATCAGCAATGTTCACAGCATGGTTTATGCGTAGCATACCACAAATATTTGATACAAACAAAAAAGGAGTCTGCTCAAAAAGCCTACAAAAAGCTGCTGCGTTTACACCACCAATATTGCTCACTATATACGAATTATATTCTCCCTACCCATTTACTTTCGATCCGCTAGACATCCCCGCATATTTTTTAGGAAGCGTAGTTGCTTACACAATCATCAAAAAAACATCCAAAAAAAGTAAAAAATGAAGCTCGAAAACGTATTCGGACAACCAGAAAAGCCTATCGAAGAGAAGAAGCTTGAAGTTGTTATGAGTGATGAGGCTCTTAGGGATAAGCGGATTGCCGACCTTTTAGCATTTGGAAAAACGTTCTACAGCGACAAAAAAGATAGCGATGGCAGGCGGGTTGGTGTGCCTGATGCTCTTCAACAAGCTTTGGACTACGGAAAAAAAGATGGTTTCGTTGCTTCTATGCCTGAAATGATAGCAGCAAAATGCTTAACGGATAAAAGTCATGATTTTTGGAATAATTGGTATACTACCCTTTCTGAGGAGGATTTTGGCATTGACAAAAAAGGCTTGCACGTAAAGAAGGATAAGCCTGTTTTGGTTGTGTTGCACGGCGGCGGAATACTAACCC
>JACQSW010000142.1 GCA_016211095.1 Candidatus Woesearchaeota archaeon
ATGGGAAAAATAAGCCCAGTATCAGCAAAATATATAGTTCACACAAGCATCCAAATAAGCGGAGTAGTGGACAAACCAGACATAATAGGCGCAGTTTTTGGACAAACAGAAGGGCTCTTAGGGACAGAGCTGGAGCTTAGGGAACTGCAAAAGAATGGCAGGCTAGGCAGGATAGAGGTAGACTGCGAAACTAGAAACGGCAAGACAGAAGGGGCAATAATAATTCCTTCAAGCTTGGACAAAACAGAAACAGTCATAATAGCAGCTGCCTTAGAAACCATCCAAAGGATTGGGCCTTGCAACGCAAAAGTCAAGGTTGAATCAATAGAAGATGTTAGGATTTCCAAAAGGCAGTACATAATCGGAAGAGCAAAGGAACTGCTTAAAACCCTACAAAACGAGGTATTGCCGGATTCGCAAGAGATAACAGATGAGGTAGCCTTCTCGGTAAGGATGATGGAAGTAACTGAATACGGAAAGGACAGGCTGCCTGCAGGGCCAGGAATAGACGAATCAGAGGAAGTCATAGTTGTTGAGGGAAGAGCAGATGTCTTAAACCTCTTAAAGCAAGGCTTCAAAAACGTCATCGCCCTAAACGGAACAAACACCCCAGACACAATAAAAGAATTAAGCAAAGGCAAAACAATAACCCTATTCGTTGACGGGGACAGGGGCGGAGACCTCATAATAAGGGAAGTTTGCAGCGTAGCAGAAGTAGACTTCGTAGCTAAAGCCCCAGACGGCAAAGAAGTTGAAGAGATAACAAAAAAAGAGATCCACAAAGCCTTAAGGGCTAAGGTTGCCATGGAACAAGCACAAATGGAAGTCAAAGAAGGCAGCCTAAGCAAAGAAGAAACATCTGCCTACAAAAAGAGGGAAGAGCCTGCGCGGGAAATAACAACACGGGACATCCTAAGAGATGTAACACGCGAAGCTAGGAAAGAAGAAGGGGCAGGCATGGTTAGGGATGCAAGGAGGATGGGGCCATCATTCACTAGGCCGCAGCCCATTGCGAGGCCTCAGCCGATAAAAAGGGTAATGCCCTCAGCACAAACTGTTAGCAAAGAACAAAAATCTAAGTTTAAAGAGTTACTTGAAGACCTAACAGGCACTCGTGGGGCTTACATTTTGGATGAAAGCCTGAATATTCTTGGAAAGGTCCCAACAACAGAGCTGCCGACCACAATCAAGAGTTTAAGCTCAGGCATCTTTGCAATAGTGTTTGACGGCAAAATAACAAGGGACTTAGTTCTGCTAGCTGAAAAAAGCAACATCAACTGCCTCGTAGGAATGACCGCTGAAGTTTACCAAAACACAACAAAAATACAGCTAATAACCTCTTCGCTGTTATAAGGCTAACAATTCTTTTTTTTCTTTTTTTCTTTGATACCAACAATGGAAACTGTAACAATACATAAGGTTGAGTACGAGCGTCTTAAGAAGTTAGAAGAAATGGATTTTGATTTGATCAAACAATTTTCCAGTAGTCTTGAAGACTTAAAAAAATGCTGTTTTAAGAGACTTGCTTAATAACTTCTTCTGCTAATTTTCTAAATATTCGTGAAAATAGCCCAAAAACGCATAGATCTAACTAGATAGTACAAACGTAACTGTTTAGCTACCACTTAAAATTTGGCAGAATATTCCTTGGAGGAATAATTTTGACCTATTTTTATGGGTAAAATATTCCAATAGTAACAAAATTGCGCTAAAAACCACTAAAGCTGCCATGAGCTAAACAGCTACGTACAAACAAAAGGATTAAAAAGTTTAAAACCTGGATCTATTAGTTGGGATGGTTAAGGAAAAAACAGTTGGCTTTCCAACAAAAAAAGTAGTTGTAGTTGTGATTATTTTGGCTGTTGCTTTCTTTATAGTTTACTATTTTGATTTGTTGAAGACAAACTGCATGGATGAAGGCTGTTTTAACGATGCAGTAAGAGGCTGCAATCAAGCAAAATTTTTGGTTGTGAGGAACTTCAACTATTACCGCTACGATATTGAAGGCAGCAAAGGGGACAGTTGCGAGATAAATGTGGCTATTAAAAAAATGGCTATAGGAAGCTCTGTAGAGCAAATCCGAAGGTTTGAAGGCAAATCAATGGTTTGCCTGATTCCAGAATCAAAATTAAGCGATGCCAAATTAGAAAATTTGGAAGGATTGCTAAACTATTGCAGCGGCCCACTAAAAGAAGCAATCTACGAACTAATAATAGAAAAACTTTACACCTTAGTAGTTTCCAACATGGGGCAGGTAGTTGGAGAAATGGGCGAACTGGTAAAGGGCGAAATCTAATTTTTCTTTTTGTAAATGTTAGTTATGTCGTTTGGGTCTTCGATGATTGAGGCTAAATGTTTGTCGATGTTAAACTCTTTTTTTGTTCGCAAAGGCGGAAGTTGGAAGCGGGAAATGTTTTTTATTATTAATGCGAGGGCTTCTTTCTTTACAAAATGCAAAACTTCCCTTTTGTTTGCAATGCTCACTTTTTTGTTGTCGCTAACAATTAAGATGCCTGCTGCGCGGATGCCTATATCTTTTGATCTTGCGTAACAAGAGGCAAGCTCCATCTCTACGGTTAGCGGGTCAAGTTTTTTATACGCTTTATTTGCGTGTGGAAGCTGGAAAGTGACTGCAGGAACGGAGATATTTACGCCTTCAACAAATTTTACATAATTCTTCTTAAAGAGCTGTTTAAGCTTCTTGTCTAAATGTTTGTCAGGCAAGGATGCTGTCTTATCTGGCTTGATTGGGTGATAAATTCCTTCAAAATGGTAAGATTTGTTAGGCAAAACTATTGCGCCTATGTCCAAGTTTTTGAAGCCCCCGTAAGCATAGCCGACAAAAATGACTGTCCTGCAGCCGCCGTCGTGCATCTCGGTTAAAACATCCACCATTGCTGGGGCGCCGTACACGTTAAAGATGATTGGGTAAAAAATGCGCCCTTTTTTGGCCATATGAGCATGGTAAACATCATCTTTGCTTGAAACTACTTTGTCAAACAGCTTAAGGATCTCTTTTTCAAATTCAGGCTTTGTTGTCCCTGCTACTACTATCC
>JACQSW010000143.1 GCA_016211095.1 Candidatus Woesearchaeota archaeon
GTTTGATAATCTTCTCGAAGGTAAACTACCCGATGGAAAAAAGGTTAAGCTTTATACTTTAGATGATTTGAAAAAAGAAACTATTAAGGAGCATAAGTTTGGTGTTGTAATGCCTTACGAAGTTGCTCAAGCAACAGAGTCAGGTTGGCATAGAAAGAAGGAGTTTTTGAGTAATCCTTTGGTTATAGCTCGGGTTGTTGATTTGGAGAATTTGGAAGCTTACTTTAATAAAGCTAAGTATAGTGATGGGGCTTTGGGTAATTTTCACCGATTCAAAAGCAGGAGTCCTAATCAAGCGCAGGGCCTTTTGCTCTTCCTCAGCTACGACGTGAGCAATCTTGATGGCCTCAGCAACCTCTACGACAGTGGTCGTTCGGTTGGAGTAAGCGCCGGAGGCGCCTAAAATCAAAAAATGGGGCTAGAAAACGTTTTTGGACAACCAGAAAAAGTTGAACCTGAAAAAAAGTTAGAAGTTATAGCTAGCGAAGAAGCTGTTATTGCTGATTGGATGGCTTATTTCGAAAAAAACAAAATAGGAAACTGCAGGGGGAACAGATTTAAAGAGTTTAAGTTAGACTGTCAGAAATATTTGCAAAGCTACCAAATAAAATCTGCAATATTACAAAAATTTGTTAGTTTAGCCAACCAAAAACAAATTGAGGATTGGGATGAAAAACTGTGTTTTGGCGCTTTCCTCTCGGCCTTAATCCAAACCAGCTACAATCAAGGCAACAACGATTTCGAATTCGAAAAAATTAATGCTGATTTTTTTGGCAAGTTTTTAGAAGGCAAAGAAGATAACTTAATAAGAATTAAAGCGGAAACTATCAACGGAAGGGATATGCTATACTCTGCTAAGAATTGTTTTTTAACTGTGAAAAACCTTAACGGAAGGCGCACATTATGGGAAGCTGAGGGCTGTGTTGCAGAAATAATTAACTATCGAGATGAAAATTTGGGTTGGTATATGAAAAACTGTACAGTTTATTTATCAAATCAAGAGGTTTTAGACAAAGTTAGGGAAAAGTTATACAGAGGGGAGAATAATCGTTTTATTTTAAAGCGGCAATTAGAATAGAAACATTTATATATAAGTAGTTACTATAAAATAGTAACAAAATGGAGGATTTATAAAAATGAATGCATTAGAAAAACTAAAAAGATTCGTTGACGAAACAGCCAACACAGTACATTACGATACAACAAAGATAGACGTAGGCGGAACAAAAAAAATAGACCACGGAATACTAACACTCGAAACACTAACCTTTGTTCTAAAATCAAACGCTTACATAATGGGAAACCCAGGAACAGGAAAAACAAGCTCAGTCAACAAACTAGGATCCCTAATAACAGGGATACCGCTATCCATTGCTGACGCTGTACAAATCAGGGGAAGCCCGGAAGAAACAAAAGAATCAATTATAGGGCGGCCAGACTTCGGGGAACTAAGCTCCGGCAGGGAAAAAGCGCTATTCGCGCACGGACACTACTTCCTATTCCTAGAAATAGACGAAATAAACAGGCTAAAAGCAGGAAAACAAAACATGCTCCTGCAAGGAATGCAATCAGGAATATGGGTATACATGGACGACTTCCTAATGAACAAAGACAGGGCAATAATTGCAACAGGAAACCACCAAGATGAGGGAAACGGTGAAATAATTGCGCCGCTAATGGACAGATTCGGCATGGCATTCGAAATACCTCCGCTAGACTCAACATTTGAAAGGATAGACATGAAGCTAGCAAACAAAAGGGCAGCAAAGATACTATCCAATTCTGACATAGAAACGAAGATACTGAAAACATTAATGGACAAACAATTAACCCATACCGCTAAACAGGAAGCAGTTGCAAAATTATGCAGCCAATTCCAAGAATCAATCAAGAGGAGCGGAGTATACTTGTTAAGCGAAGCTGACAAAGAAGAAATAACCGAAGCAATAGAAGATAAAGGAATAAGCAATGAAGGCTTATTCTTTTTAGAAGCTGTTTACCAAGAAATAAATTTCTCACACAAATACGGCTTCAAGAGGCCAAGCGACCCGCCGCTCAAACAAGACGACATAGACTACGCTTATGCGGGGGCAAGCGTGAAAAGGGGAATTGGAAACAGGGCAATTGAAGACATGTACAGGTTCACTAAAGCATTCGCCTTCTTAGACGAAGCAAAGCTAGCAACCCCAGACCACGCCAAAAAAGCATTAAAATACGTCTTAAACCACAGGCTTGAATTCACACCAGACTTTGAAAGCAAAGCCATCAACCACTTCAGGAAAGACATGATGCAGATGGGATTAACAGACCTCCTGCTTGAAGAAATAGGGGGAAGATTTAATAACGAAGCAAAAACCCTCGTAAACGCGCTCTACCACGCCATGGGCGAGAGAGACGAAAATGGCAAGGTGGTAAGAAAAGGGACAGAAGACATAGAAGGCCTTCCAAGGGATATAAAGGAAAAAGTATTAAGCTCCAAATATCCGCCACTCGTCACGTTTAGAAGAAAATACTTAAACACCAAAGAAGACGCAGCCGGCAAGAAAAAAAGCTAAAAATTTTTTTTTTAAATCTTTTTTTTTGAATAAAGGAGATTAGGATTAAAAAAATGGTTTTCGAAGACATAATAAAAAAAGAATGGCAACTTGTCAAAAATAAATTTGTACCAAAAGTTGGCGGGGTAATCATTTCTGAAGAGAAAACTATGAGCACAGGCGACCGCAATATTGAGGTCCCCACAGCAGCCTACTGCCCCTTCGACAGAACCATCATTATAAACCCTAATTTTGTAAAGGAGATAGTAGACCATTCGGGATTAACGCCTGAAGAGGCGGTAAGGGCTATTCTTTTCCACGAAATCGGCCACGAAAGATACTTCCCGATGAATGCGAAAACGATGATAACCCTCGGAGCGTTTGGCAGCACAAATTTCCCGGAGATACCCCTCTTTGATAACATATACAGCGATGTTGTTGATAACGTAAAAAACATTCTGTGCAGCAACGGCGAAGAACTCCTCAAACTGTATACGGGAAAAACCACGCAAGGCCAAAAAGACGCAAAAGACCCTGTCATGAGCTTATTAACTGACTATTACAAGCTAAGATCAAGGCACGTTGACGAAAACATTTTAGACGCTGAATTAAAGAAGGGAAGCTCACAAGACTATTTTGCCCCATACCTTAAAAGGCTTATAGGCATACCATTCATCCAGGAGGATGGAAGGGTATTCAAAAACAGCGCAACAGATGAAGAATCCATCTCCCTGCACAAATCATTGATGTGGCGATTCGGCTTTGTTCTGCGAGACTTCATAAAAGACGAAAAAACTAAGCAGCAAATGCAGCAAAACCAGCAAGGCAGCAAAGGAAAAAAAGAATCACAGCAACAAGGGCAATTCCCACGTGAAGGAAACCAGCCTGGGGAAGGGGCATTAGGAGACCTAACCTTTTCCGAGGAAGAAATAAGGAACGCAATGAAAGACGTAGCAAGAGAGGGAAGCAGGGAAGACTACGAAAACGCAAAGAAATACGTAAAAGAAAAATTAGGCATAGACCTTGACAAAGAAGAAAAAGCTATGGCCAAATCAATAGGCATCGGCGGAGGAAAATTAGCCTATCACCCAGAAGCAGTTGTTTACCACCACACAATCGCCTCAGGCCTGCCAGTTTATATTCAAAAAAAGCCCATGGTTGCAGACGCCGACGACTCATATCCGGACCACAACGTGGAGTTTAACATCGGCGATTCAGTCAAAAAACTTAACATTTTTAACTCTGGCGGAAAAATACTCCCCAGCATAACCCAAAGGATGGAAGAAAACGACGGCCAAGCCATCAAAGACTTGGACGTCCCGCACGTTTTAATCATGCTTGACTGCTCAGGAAGCATGCCAGCGATAACATCAAAATCTGTGCCGCTAGTATGCGCTTACGTTATGGCAATAAACTACCATATGAACGGCTCCTACATCGGGGCAGCAGTCTTCGGCGGCGACACATACATACTCCCATTCACCAGAAACCTCTTTGACGTCGAAAGGCACCTATCAATATTTGACGGGGGAGGGACAACAATAGACTTCAAAAAAGTAAAAGAGCTCATACCCCTGCCAAAAATGAAGGACTTCAAGCTTGAAAACGCAAGCGAAGAAGACGTCAAAAAGTTTTTGAAAGAGCAAGGCCAATACGAAAAAGCGCTGAACAAAAACGTCAGAATAAAAAACAGCGGCTTCGTCCTAGACGACCTAAACAGCCTAGACATATACGTTGTAACAGACGGAGGAATCTCAAACCTCGGCGAAACACTAACCTACCTGCACGAATCTGCCAAATACGCAAGAACATGCATACTCCACACAGGAAGCAGGTTTGATTTCGACAAAAAAACATTCCCGCCAAACGTAAGCCTAATACCTGTAGACAAAGAAAAAGAAATAATGCAAGTAACATTCGGACTTCTAAAACAACAATTCGCAAAAGAAAAATGAGCTTAAACGACGTATTCTGGCAAGCAGAAAAGCCTGAAGAAGAAAAAAAGTTAGAAGTAATAACTACTGAAGAATCTGTGCTTGATGATTTGATGGCTTATTTTGAACAAACAAGCAATGAAGAATGGAAGTCCGTGTCTAATAAGGCTAAAGAATATTTTGATACTTGCCTCAAAGATTTGCAAAGTTTTAGGCTAACACCAAAAACCATTACAAATTTTAACCAAAAAGTTGGAAAATTAAAAGAAAATGAAATGCAGTCTTTAGGTATTTGCCTGTCAGCAATGATACAAACCAGCTACAATCATGGTTTTAATGATTTTGAGTTTGAAGAAATTGTGGCGGATTGTTTTGGCGCTTTCCTTCAAGGAACAGAAGATAACCTTCTCAAAATAAAAGCAAAAAAAATAATCGGGGTAGACACATTATATAGGGCTATAAATTTCTCTTTAATAGCAGAGACCGCGAATGGGAATTGCGTATTATCTTTTGCAGAAAACGGTGTTGCAGAAATAACAAACCATCAAGGAATAGTCTTTGGTTGGGAGATGAAGAATTGCACAATCTACTTGCCAAATCAAGAGGTTTTAGACAAAATTAAGAAAGAAGATTACAATATAGGCCTAAATGTAGGGAATAATAGTTTTGTGTTAATAGACAATACTCTTAGAAGGGATAGGGGGGTTTTTTGAAGATGGGAACGATGAAAGATTTTTTGAAACACCTGATTTATTTCACAATTATTGAGAAGTTAACAAAAAAGGTTAAGGCTGACCCTGAAAAAAAAGGGGATGGCAAAGAAGAAGAGAAATCTAATAAAATATCCAAGGGGTCAGCTTTGGGCTGTGGCTGTTTAACCTTAATCATTGGAACAGCTGCCGCGACATTAGCCGGAGCTTATTTGGTAAACAAAGCAACGCATTACCTAACTAATATTAATCTTCCAAAATTTGACCCAAAAATTGGAAAGATAACAAAGCCTATAGGTAAAACTTACAAAACCGCCAAAGACTTACTGCTAGAGCCTTTTGCCGATATAAAAAACAGTTATAACTCAACATTCCACTACACAGAAAAACTTGAAGAAGCATTAAAGCTAGCTGACAAAAACCCGAAATACGGCGACAAAGACGGAGTGCTAGGAGAAGAAAAAGAGCTTAAAGGAATATGCAAAGACACAGGCCTAGTCTACGTCCAAGACGCAAAAATACCCTACCCATCACTAGAACAATACGTGGAAAAATACAAAAAAATAAAATGAAGCTCAAAAACGTTTTTGGAAAACCAGAAAAAGTTGAACCTGAAAAGCAGTTAGAAGTAATAACTACTGAAGAATCTGTGCTTGATGATTTGATAGCTTATTTCGAAAAACTTTTTCCTCCACATTTGCTAACTTACAAAGAGGCATTTGATGCATGCCGAAAAGATTTGCGAAGTTACCCCATCAAACCTGAACTAATCAAAAAATTTAATGAAAAAATTAACCTAACAAGCTTTGATCCTTACAAAAGATGTTGCCGTGGAGTGTTCGTATCAAGCCTAATACAAGTTTCTTATGATCAAGGCTTGAACAACTTTGAATTTGGAAAAATTAATTTTGATAGTTTTGGCGAGTTTTTAGAAGGCCAAAAAAATAAACCCATAAAGATTAAAGTGAACACTACCAACGAAAAAGATACGTTATGGGCGGCTAAATATTGTAATTTAACTGCAGAAATAATCAATGGAAACCGCACATTGTGGTATGCTCAGAATTGTATTGCAGAAATACAGTCTTACAAAGGGGAAGAATTCGGTAAGGGGATGGAGAATTGTACCATCTACTCACCAAACCAAGAAGTTCTTGAAAAAATAAAAAGACAAATAGAACAGGGATTTGGGATGAGCAACTCCTTCCACTTGGGAAAGTTACCCACAAAATGAAATTTGAACAAATTTTTAAAGAAAAAAACAGAAAGGTTTTAGAAGGATTAGCCGAACAATCATTGCTTAGCGGAGAAGGCGTGAGCCCCTTTTTAATGTTGGAGGGTGAAAGAAATGGAAGAAGATAAGGCGAAAAAACTGTTTGGCACATATAAGAAGAAGGATCTTAAGAAGTTAAAGAATGAAGGCGAAGGATTGCAATTTATTGAGCTGCCCTCATTAGAATTCAAGATAAAAAAATTTTCAAACTACAAAATCAGCGTAGAATTAGTTACCAGGAATGAGAGCGAATTTTTGGGGAAAAAAGAAATCCGTTATCGTGGAAAAATAGGGTTCACTTTTTACAAGAAAGCGTGGAAGTTAAACTTACCTGCAAAGAGCTGCGAAGTTTGGTCCAACCTAAACAGCGAAACAGACCTAAAAAAAGACATAAACTCTGAATTATCACAAAAAAGGATCATGCTAACCGAAGCGGAAATGCAAAAAATAGTTCAGCCAATACTTGACTATTACAGGCGATACGAAGAGAAGCTTGAAGAAAAACTTAGGAGTGTAGCATAAATGGGCTTTTGGGGGGTAACAAAAAAAATTGGGAAGGGCGTAGCCAAATTTGGCGTAGCCTGCTTGTTAGTTTATGGCGCCTACAAAGTTGTAAGATACACAACCAAGCCAACTTGGAACTATGACTCCATGGCTTTTCAGGCAGCCAAAATAGCTGACAACCACCCACTCTACGGCAACTGCAACGGAGAACTGGACTTAGCAGAGAAGAAAGAAATATGCAGGGAAACAGGCATAAACCTTCCAAAAGACCAGCACATACCATACTCAGCGCTAGAAAAATATGTTGAGCTTTACACAAAATAAGATGGGACTAGAAAACGTATTCGGAAAACCAGAACAAGTTGTGGAAGAAAAAAAGTTAGAAGTTATCGCTAGTGATGAATCTGTTGTTGGCGAGTTGTTAATTTTTTTCAAAAAAAATAAGTACAAGGAATGGAAAAATTGGGATGAATGTAAAGAATACTTTAACAATGCTTCAACTTCAAACTTTTTGAAAAGTTTCCAAATAAGCCCTAAACGGATTAGAAAATTTAACGAAAAAGCAAAAATTAAAGGAAATTATCAAGAATCTTTCGGATTATACCTCTCAGCTTTAATACAAGCAAGTTATAATCAGGGCTTTAATGATTTTGAGTTTAAGGAAATTGTGGCGGATTGTTTTGGCGCTTATTTAAAAGGCAAAGAAGGCAGCCCAATTAAGATTCAAATAGAAACACTAAACGGAAAGGCCAACTTTGCCTATGCTCAAAATTTTTTTGCGCAAATAACAAACCTAAACGGGGACAACAACTTTAAGTGGGCTGAAGATTTTTCTGCAAAAATAAGAAGCATAAAAGGATACGCCAACGTTAGGGTGGTTAAAAATAGCATTGTTGAAATTGGTGATAATCCAGGAAAAAACTTTGGCGGGTACATGAAAAACTGCACAATCTACTCGCCAAATCAACAAGTTTTAGAATCAATAAAAGAGCAAATTTATAATGGGGTGAACAACTCTTTCCACTTAGGAAGGTTACCAACAAAATGGGACTAGACAAAATATTCCAAGAAAAAGCAGAAAAACCTGTTGAAGAAAAAAAGCTTGAAGTCATTACGAGTGATAAATATGTTCTTGGCGAGTGGATGGCTTACTTTGAAAGCATTTCCGAAAAGATGGGCGTTTTTTCTGAAGCTGATTTTTTACGGGCTCAAAAATTTTTTCAAAGCTTCCAAACAAGCCCCAAATTGATTAATAAATTCAACAGGAAGTTTAACAGAAAAAATAAAGAA
>JACQSW010000015.1 GCA_016211095.1 Candidatus Woesearchaeota archaeon
GCCATTAAGAGGGCAAGTAAATCAATAAGAAACGTAAGCGGCGCTAAGATTATCTCTCAAAGCGTGAAAGTTGAGAACGGCAAAATAATAAAATATAAAGTAAACGTTGATGTTGTTTTTGGCGTTGAAGACTAAAAAAATGAATATTGTTCTTTTTGGGCCGCCAGGTGCAGGGAAAGGCACGCAAGCCAAACTTTTAGCTAATTATTTCAGGATTCCGCATGTTTCAACAGGGGATATGTTTCGGGAAGCAGCAGCTGAGGGGACAAGGCTTGGGATAAAAGCTAGGGATGAGTATTGGGGTAAGGGAAATTTAGTTCCAGACGATATCACAATAGGATTAGTGAAAGAGCGATTGGGCGCTAAGGATTGCGAAAAAGGATTCATCCTTGACGGCTTTCCCAGAACAATAGGGCAGGCGGAAGCTCTTGAAAAAATAAGCAAAATAGATTATGCAATAGAAATCCAGAGCTCAGAAGAAATAATAATTAAGAGGCTAACAAGCAGGCTACAATGCAAGAAATGCGGAAAAATCTACGGATTGGACGTACCGCCAAAAAAAGACAAGCTTTGCGACAAATGCAAGCTGCCCCTCTATCACAGGGATGATGACAAAGAAGAAGTTGTAAGGGAAAGGCTAAGGGTTTACAAAAAACAAACCCGACCTCTGATAAAATTCTACAAAAAAAATGGGCTGTTGAGAAGCATAAATGGCGAGCAAAAAATAGAAAAAATCCTTGACGACATCAAAAAAATTGTTCAAGAAAAGCTTTAAATAGTTTCTAAACTAAAAATAGCTGTAATGGAAGAAGAGGCAGACCAGCAGCTAAAATTAGAAATCAAAAAGTTAGCCAAAGCAGGCCTAAAAATAAAGGACGAAGCAGGATTAATCAACTGGTTTAAGGACAAAATAAACAAGGGCTTCCAACTTTCTTACATAACAAAAAAGTTAGAAAGCTACAATTACGATTTTGAAACTGTCGACAGATTTCTTGAAGATATTTACGCAAAGAATGTTAAAACCGAACAGGCTTATACAAAAATTGTTGGCATAGAAAACAAATTCAAGAAGGAAGAAAAAGAAAAAAAGCAAACCTCCGAAGTGGTAAGGATATTTTCGGCTTTTCTCATCTGTGGGGTCGCAGCATTTACAGCAGTCACTATCGGAAAGCAAGCCGAAAGCTTAGCTGTAGATGAAGAAGGCATGGAGGGTTTCGCTATGATAGGCGACTTCATAAAAACATTTGTCACAGCTGCTTGGGCAATAACAATCATAGCGGGAATAATTGGGCTAACATTTTTAGCGCTTTTTTTGTACAAATATGTCTATAAGCCGTGGCACCTAAAAAAGCAAGCCCAAAAACAAAATCAGGCACAACCGCAAACGGGTTTAGGGCGGGAAGAAAAACAAAGTTTGGAAAAAAATCAGCAAGAAACGAACACTAAAAAAGAAATTAAGCCCATTACCCAAGAAAAAAAATGAAGAAGGGACAAGTCTACATACTAGCTGCGATAATACTCTGCTTAGCCATATTTGGAGTAGTAGCGATAGCTAACAAGGCACAAAAAAAAGGTGGAAAAACAAACTTTGAAAGCTTATCTGAAAATTATGTAGCTGAAAGTGCAAAACTAATCAACTCCATAATAACCAATCCAAGTGCAGATGTTGGGGACAGCTTCAAAAGTTTCAGCGCTTTATTTACAGCTTACTCAAAAACGAGGAACCCAGAATTTGGGTTGATATATGCTTTCAACTATAAAGGTAACTTCTACTTGGGGAACTTTTTAAAACAGCCAATCCTGCTAAGTACCACATGTACTGGGGCTATTGAGCAAAGTGTCAACGGCTGTTACGAAGCAGTTGACGCATCAATCACATTTGAAGGGCTAAACCTCGGCATTGGGGGCATAGACCAAGCATTAATAGGAGGTTGCACAATAAGCCAGCCAGGAACAAAAACAAATATAGCGTTAGCGATAGGAGCCAATTGCTACCCATTTGCAATTCCCCTCAATCAGCCTAGTGTGATCATCGTTAGCTTCGAATCAAAAGGAGAGGAAAGAAAAGTGTTTATGGAAGGCGAATTCGTAGAAGGAGGGGCAGCGCCTCCAACAACTTTCAGCGACTTCTGCCTAACAAAAAGCCCACCTTGCCCAACAGGCTGCAAGCCAGGCGGAGCAGGATGCGTTGTTGATTGCAGCGCAGCTTACGAAAGCAACCCCGACGGATGCAATAATGATGCGGAGTGCGAATGGAATCCAAACTCTAATAATTGTCAACAAAGAGGAGGCGCGGCATAAAAAATGAAAAAGAAAGGAATTTCCCCACTAATAGCTTATGTAATACTCGTAGGGTTCGCCGTCGGTTTAGGAGCCATTTTTACGACGTGGTATATGAATACAAGCCAAGATACCCGTGAGCAATATTTCAAAGAGATAGAAACAGGTATACAGTGTGAAGACGTTAAGCTTAATGTTGGATTTAATTATGACTCTTGCAAAGTTGAGGTGTTCAACACAGGCATTCAGGTTTGGAAGAAAGTAGCTATCAGCGGATCATACTTAGACAGCGGTGGCGCAAGACAAAAGATTGATGAAGATATTGATGGGCCGATAAATCCTAAGGAAAGCAGAGAAACGAATGCATTATTCACTGCTGAAGTGACGGATTTAGAAGTTTACGTTAATGCTTATGTCCAGTTGGATAAAAAAACTGTGAGCTGCGTCAACGACAGGGTATACAAGCCAACCAAATCATTTGCATGCTGAAAATAAATTATGGGAACGAAAAAAGGGACATCATATCTTGAATGGGTTTTATTATTAGGCTTGATGGTTGCCCTAACAGCAATGGCGCTCACGTGGACGACAAGTTTCGGCAAAAAAGAGCTTGGAAGCAACATAGACTTTATTTCTGGAAAGATGGAATGCGAAAGCATAAAGCTGTCTAAGGAAAGCGGCGACTGCTCTAATCTCCCACCCATTAAGATAAAGAATCGTGGCAGCTTGAACATTGACCAGCTTGCAATAAGAAAATATTCGCCAACAGGAGAAGTAGCTCTAGAAGTAGACGAGCAAGGGCTAATTGTGAACGAAGAAAAACCTTTAAATATTGCAAACCCATTGGAAAAGATAGAAATCATACCAGTAATAATATCTGGCAGTAAACTGATTGGCTGCCAAGAAAAAAAGATAACCATCAACTGCTAAAAAATAGATGATGAAAACAAAAAATTTTAGAAAGAAAGGAGTTAGCCCACTAGTAGCAACCGTCCTCCTAGTAGGATTTACAGTTGTTCTTGTTGCTCTAATAATGATTTGGGGAAAAAATTATTTGGAAGAAAAAGCCCAAAAAGAAGCAACTTTAGCAAAAACGCAAATAGAATGCCAACAAGTAGATTTTAGGATTAACAGCGCAAAAGCAGGTGCAAACCTAATCTTAGACATAAAAAATTTGAAAGATGCGCGCATAGATGGATTCATATTCAGAATTGGGGATGAAGTTGCTGAAACAGGCGCGAAAAAAGAAGACGGCCTAAGCAGCTTAGAACAAAAAAAAGATCTGCAAGTTCTAGGAATAAGCGCAGTCTCAGGCGCAACTTTAGATATAATTCCTAGGTTAAGGGCAGGCAAAGGCCACTACGTCCCATGCTCAGAAAAAATGATAAGCGTCGTAGTCGAATAAAAATTTTTTTTTGAAAAGAATTCTATTAAACCTTTTTTTTGAAGAAAAAGCTTTTTAAATCACTATAAACTCCCTCTTTCAAAGGCTTTTGCGGGGGTGGCAGAGTGGTCAAATGCGACAGACTCAAGAAAAAAACCTTTTTTTTGGGTTATCTGTTCCCTTAGTGGGTTCGCAGGTTCGAATCCTGCTCCCCGCACTAACACTTATTAGGGGCGGTTAAAATTGATGAAAGCTATTAAACTGGTTAACAAAACAAAAATTTTTCTTAATCCCCAGCCACCTTATAATTTTAACGCAAATTTTCATAAGCCCTCTCACTTCCCTTCTTCTGACAACAGATGGGAAGAAAACCAGTATTGGATAACGATGCTGTGGAAAGGGCGAATGTTGGGCTTGAAATTTGAAAATAAAGGGAGAGTTGACAAGCCAAAAATACAGCTAACTGTTTATTCCAAAAAAAAGCTAGGAGAGAAATACTTTTTGGGCATTCTTCCTGAGATTCGATGGAGATTCAATTTCGATCAAGACATTTCAAGCTTTTGCGGCAAATACAAAAATGACGAATTTCTTAAGGAAGCAATCAAAAAATGGGAAGGGATGAAGCCAATCGCAGCCCACTCTCTATACGGGACGCTGATTATATATTTTGTTTTACAGAACGCTGCTGTTCGAAGAAGCGTTCAAATGCTTGAAAACCTCTTCAACAAATTTGGAAAAAAAGTTGAGTTTGACGGAAAGGCGCTATCTATTTTTTGGGAACCAAAAGATATGGCTAAAGCAAGCGAAGCGAATCTTAGGGAGCTAAAAGTTGGATATAGGGCAAAATTCTTCAAAAGGCTCAGCGAACAATTCACAAATAAGGAAATTGATGAGTTTGCTTTGAGAAAGAAGAATAAGGAAGAAGTGGAAAAAGAAATCCTCAATATTTTTGGCGTTGGCCCAGCATCCGCTGAATACCTACTCTTTGAAGATATGTACTTTCTTGACGCATTGAAAACAGTTCCTCCCTGGGAACAAAAAATAATGTCCAAGCTTTTGTTCGACCAAAAATTAGTTTCTACGCAAAAAATTGTGAACTTCTTCAAAAAGAGGTACGGAGGTTATGAAAAATTAGCCTTTCATTACATTTGGGAGAATTTGTTTTGGAAAAGAAAAAAAGTGCATATTGGCTGGCTAGAAAAAGAAATAAGGTTATAACGCCTTAGCTTATGATGAGTTCTAATTCTGTTGAGGGCAGTGTTTACGCCATTTTCCCCTTTTTTGCCATAATTAAGTATTTAAACAAAAAAAACTTAATAAGGGGCATAATGCCGGCAAAAAGTGGTGAGCCAGTAATTTTTTTGGACGATGTCTGGAAGGTTTACAAGTTAGGGGAAGTAGAAGTCCAAGCATTAAGGGGAGTCACTATTAAAATTAAGGATGGGGAGTTTGTTGCAATAACAGGGCACAGCGGCTCTGGAAAAAGCACAATGATGAACCTCGTTGGCTGCTTGGACACTCCAACAAAGGGAAGAATATTATTGGAAGGAAAAGACATTTCTAAGATGGGCGAAGCAGAACTTGCTCACATAAGGGGAAAAAGAATAGGGTTTGTTTTCCAATCATTCAACCTAATACCCAGCCTTGATGCTTTGGAAAACGTTATGCTCCCAATGACCTTTCAAGGTGTACCGAGAAGCGAAAGAATGGATAGGGCAAAAAAACTTTTAGAAAGCGTCGGCTTAACCTCAAGAATCACCCACAAACCAAATGAGTTAAGTGGGGGGGAAAAACAAAGAGTCGCTTTTGCAAGGGCATTAGCGAATGATCCTGATATGATACTCGCTGATGAGCCAACAGGAAACCTCGACTCAAAAACTGGCTACCAAATCATGAATCTCTTCAAAAGCCTTAATAAAGAACGAAAAAAAACATTAGTAATGGTGACCCACAATATGGAATTGGCAAAGTATGCTAATAGAAAAATAGTTTTAAAAGACGGAAAGGTGATGTAAACAAATGAAAAAAATATTTTTA
>JACQSW010000144.1 GCA_016211095.1 Candidatus Woesearchaeota archaeon
CTATTGATTCGCCTTTTTCTAAGCGATTTATTAACTCATTATTTTGTGAATCTATAATTTTCAATGTCTCTTCATATCGGTTTGGTGTTGTTTCAGAGTAGTCAGAAATCTGGATAACAGTAATACCGCAAGAGCTTGCTATTCGTGAATGGAAACTAGTACCCTTTTTTGCATACTTCTTTTTTGTGATGCAGTTGTTCTGAATATCATGAATTGATGGAAAAGCGGTATGTATCTCATTTACCCGTTCACTTCGTAAGTTAATTTCACTTAGTACGTAACTTAGACAATTTTTGATTTGGGGGTGTATATGGTAAGCTACAATTTTTTTGGTTGTGATTTCAGGTTCAAAAGGTGGCGGATAGACTCGAGCAACATAGGTGCCTTCTTTTTCGCACGCTATTTCAGACATGAGGGATCGGTTATACCATGTTTGGTCTTCAGGGTTAAACAACCAACTTCCTTCTTCTTTCGCTTTTTTTGCTATGCTTATAAGATCTTTTTCCCCTATTTTTTGGTCTTTTTTTAGTTTATATGGTTGGAAAATGAGTTGTAAAGGAGAGCCATCAGGCAGGCTTTCCGGGTGTACCCATTTCTTCTTTTCGATAGTAACACGCTTTTCTAAATCTTTATATTCTTCTCTATTTAAGATTGTTCTAATTCTTTGTTCGCTAAGCCCACCGTGTAGTCTTATAAAATATACACCAACGCAAAATTCTTGGCTTGAGGCATTAAGAATGTATTTTAGAGTGTCCTCGTTGGCTAACATTTTAAAGTATTTAGCAGTTCCTTTAAATTCGTCTATAACTACTGATATGCCGCTTTTTTGCTTCAAGTAAGCAGCGCTGTTTGCGTTTTTCAACTGAATTTTTATAGGTTTGTCTTCTTGCCCATCTAAATGTTCTGTTAGAATATCCACATTATTTACTTCTTCAAGCTGAAAATCGTTAAATCCTTTTTCATAAGCTAATTGTATTAAAGCGCTAAGGAAAACATCATTGTCCTCAACCTCCTCATAGTACAAAAAGGGGGTTCCTTTGAGCGCGAAACTTAGTTTAGAAATTGTATGTTGTGTTAATTTCGCTTTTTGTAAAATCTGCTTATAATCTTGAAAACGTTCTTTATGCGTTTTTAAACTTAAACCGTTTAGGCGGTACCTATGAAAGTTGTAGCATAACTCGTATATTGCTCCTTCGTCTATTATCTGCACCAATTTTGAATTTTTTTCTTCTACCATTTTTATTGCAGTATTTTCCCTCTTTTTTGTTACTATTATGTAGTAATTACTTATATATAAGCCTTTCGGCACCAAAAATCATTAAAGAAAAATTAAAAGGCACCTCTCCCAACTCTAAAAAACTAGTATTAATGCTTAAAAGCTTAGAATAATCCGCCGCCGAATTTGATCACGAATTCTATTGTGAAAGCAGCCAATAAGGGTACAGAAATGTTATCGTCTAGTATGATTTCCCCAATTTTTAGCTCTAAAAGCTCAAAGAGCATTGCTATTGCGCTGCCAAGAAAAGCAGGCACCGGCTTAACAAAGACTACTGCCCCTAAGAATCCGCCAATAATGCCCATGCCGAAACCCTCAAGGGTTTTTAGTCCCCCAACAGTGTATCGCCCAACCGCTTTGCCAATAATTGTTGCTAAGGCGTCGCCTAATGTTAAAACCATTATTGAGGCTAAAGCGACATTTTTAGGGAAAAATCCTATTACCATCATGCATCCTACAAAGAACAGTATCATCCCTTTTCCTGGAAACTTGCTGAGGTCGGATTCTCTCTCAAAGTTTTTTAGGAACCAACTGAGCACCAAGACGTTGTACCTCACACTTATAATTGACAGTACCAGCCCCAAGAACAGCAGCAAAAACATGTACAATAATGTGATAAGATTGTAATAGAAGAGGAAAACGATTATTAAGCCAAAGGCTATGTGGAATATCTGCCTTTTTAGCTCAAGCTTAGTTATTTTTTGTTTTTCCCTTACCCTTATCATTGTCTTAGTTAATTATGATGTTGATTTTTTTAAATAAGTTGCTATTTTTTAAATAAATGATTAATTTTCCAATGGCATAGCCAATCATTGCCCCTGCAATAACATCGCTTAAATAATGGACGCCCACGTATATCCTGCTGTAAGCTATTAATAGGCTTATCGCTATCCACAAAATTTTTAGTTTCGGATATTCCTTGTTTAACACTGGCAGCGCCGCAAATATTGCTGCTGCGTGCGCACTTGGAAAAGAGGGGCTGGCTTCTTGGACTAAAGCAGCTACGCCAAAAATAACGTCAGGCCTAATCCTCCCCACCAAATATTTCATAACAAAAACTATTATTTCTGAAGCAGCAAGGCTAAACAAGAGGGGAATAACCCACTGCTTCTTCTTTGCGCCCAAAAAAAGAATGATTGTTGCTGCCAAAAAAACTACAATAATAGCGATTATGTCTGTGGCCATAACCATCAAGGCGTTCAAAAAGGAGACCCTATGATTAGTTACAAAAAAGAATATTTCCTTATCAAAAAAGACGCTCACTATAAATGCTGCAAGGAATATCAGCCACAAAAAATATTTTTTGCCCATAATCTAATTAGATAGCTTTGCCCTGTTTAAAAGAATTTTGGCGGGCAAAAAGCAAAACTTATAAAACAAAAAGCGGATATAATAACGGATGGATTATACTTATAATCTTATTATTCGATGGTTTGTTGCTTTATTTTTCGGCGTTTTTTTCAAAATCTACTACATAATCTTTTCTCCGCCAACCTTTTACGCAAGTTATTTACTATTAAAGATGATTGGCTCCCCAACTATAATTGAGGATGGGGCAATATTCAGCGAAGGCATCGGCGCAATACTGATGGGCGGAATCGTTTTGAGATTCGTCAAGGCATGCACTGCAGCATCAGCTTACTTCTTGCTAACAATTCTTATAGCTTTGACAAAGGACATCGGCTGGAAGAAGAGCTTGGAAATGTTTGCCATCGGAAGCATCCTAATATTCACGTTTAACCTGATAAGGGTGAACGTTTTAATAGCCATCCTGGTTGGGTTGGGCGTAGACTGGTTTAATTACCTGCACCTATTCTTCTGGAAGGTCTTATCAACAATAGCCGTGGTAGGAATTTGGATTCTCCTAATAAAAGCTTACAAGATAAAGAATATCCCTGTCTACTCGGATGTCATTTTTTTGTTAAGCGAAATAAAGAAGGGCAAAATTTTTGGAAGATCTTAATAAATAGAGAGAAATAAATTGTTTATTCTGCTCCGCCTTGGAATGCGATTAAGTCTTCTGTTGTTAATTTCTTTTTTGTTTTGAGCTTCTGCTCAATCTCTTCTGTTTTTTCTTTAATTTTCTCTGCTTCTTCCCTCTTTTTGATGTCTCTAATTTGCCTCTTTTCCTCGTTTAATGCTGATTTTAGCTTGTTTATTTCAGCAAGGTTTTCCTTTAATGACTTATTAATTTCGTGGGATCGCTGTTTGAAACTGATAAATTTGGCAAAAGCTTTTTCTTGCTCCTTTTTTGTTTCATTAATTTTTTGTGACAAACCGATGAATTCGCCATAGCCGCCTTGTTTGTTCTCGGTAATTGAGTCTTTTAGTTTTTTGTGGAATCCTTCCGCTTTAGCTTTTGCTTCATCTATCCCTGCAGAAACTTTTTTTATTTCCTCATCAAGCTGGACGATCCCCTTTGCTTGTTCGAACTGCTTTTTTAGGGAATTAATTTTTTTCATCAAGCTTTTTTCTTTATCAAAGGAAACAACTTCTGTTTCTAATGATTGTTCCAACTTGTTGATCTGTTCTTTTAATGTTGCCGGGTCTGTTTTTATTTTTGATTGCTCAAACTTTTCTTTACGCTTTTTGTTTAGCTCCTTAATTTTTGTGATTAACCCTTTTACTTGAGAATTGTACGAGTCCCTTTCTTGTTTAAAATTTTTTACGCTTGTATGAGCGGAATCCTTTTTGGTTTTGACTTCTTTGATTTTTTTGATTAGCCCAGAAATTTCTTTGGATAACCCTTCTTTTTTGTTAAACCACTCGTTTTTTTGAGAATTAAGGCTTGCCAGTTTCTCCTTTAGTTCGGTTATCTCTTGCTTTAGCTTGTTAAATCTTTCTTTTAACTCCCTATTTTGTACACTGTCCATCTGTTATTAGACGCGTCCATACGTCACTCCCAATTTTTTTTAAAAACAAATCATAAAAAAAAAGTTTTTTTTTAACCGAATAAGGCGCTTAATCCTGCGGCTGCTTCTTCAGGTTTCTTTTCTTCTTTCTTTGTTTCTTTTTTGTCTTCTTTCTTTGTTTCGTGTGCTGCTCCACCGGCTGGCGCTGCTGCCATAACTGGGACGGCTGCTTCTTTTATTGCTGCTTCTATGTCTACGCCTTCAAGTGCTGAAACTAACGCTTTTACTCTCGCTTCTTCTACTTTTGCCCCTGCTGCTTCTAAAATTTTTTTTACGTTAGCTTCGTTTACTTGCTTCCCTAGTTTGTGGAGTAACATCGCTGCGTATACGTATTCCATTTTTTTTGTACCTCCAATAATAAACTTTTTTTTTAATTAAGTCCCCCAACTGTACCCTCAGATTCCTCTTTTTCCTCAGGTATGTTCAGTTTGCTTTTTAAGTGTAATGCTTGGATTTCAGCTTTTTTCAGGAGTTTTGATGCTGTTTCGTCTGTTATTATGTTGAGGCTGTCTGCTAATGCTAATGAGTCCCTAGCTGCTTTTTTTACGAGGAGCGGCGCAGTTTCTTTTGTGGCGTAACCAATGTAGATAGCCAGGTTCATTGTCTCTGAAGCTATAAGCCTTACATTGTTGAGGTATTGTTGCTCATCAACTGTTAAGACGTTTTTGCCGAATATTATTCCGTTTTCTAATGCGAACGTTAGGTTTAAGCCTATTTCCATGGGCTCGATGCCGAGGCTTTGTAGTAGGCCAGCAATTTTTGCATTGAAGGCTTCTCCCTCTTTTATTAGGAGTTTTTCTTCTTTAATGCATACTTTGCCCTCTTTGATTTCTGTTTTTATGCCGAGTTGCCCTAGCTCCCCGATTTTTGGCCCAGGAGCGAATGGAGTCGGGCCTGGCGAGAGAGTTATTGCTTTCGGGGCTTTTTGCCCTGGTTTTGCTGCTGCACTCGACTTATTTTTCATTAATAATTTGTAGAGCTTGAACGGGTTTTCTTGAGTAAACATAAGAGCGGGCATGCCGCATACTTTTTCTTGTAGCTCCTCTGCGCCGTTTAATTTGCCTTTGAGCTGCTCTAAAGCAATTTTCAACACCCTTCCCTTGTACATTCGGATTATGATTGAGTTTCTTAGGGTGTTCCTCAGTTTTTGTAATTGCGGGCTCGGCATGTTTTCCATGTCGATTAAGGCTATTACTGGGTATTGGCTGCACAGCTTTTTGATTTCTTCCAGCTGCCTCTTTTTTGATTCAGCTACATGGGCTTTTGGCTTATTCATTGAGCTTCACCCGCATTAGTTTCTTCTGTTATTTTTATAGGCAAGCCCATTGTTAATTTTATGAAAACAGACCTTATGTTGTTGCCTTCTTGAGGCAATGCGTGTAGAACTGTATTGTAAACAGTAGCGATGTTTTCTGCTATTTCCTCATCTTTCATGTCTTCTTTGCCGACTGCGCACCTAACTGCTAATTCGTTTTTTGTTTTTAACCTCACAGTCCTATGGAGCCTTTCACAGACTGGTTTTAAGGAAACTTTTGGCGGCACAACACAGCCGCCTTTCGGGTTTGGCATTTTTCCCTTTGGCCCAAGGAATTTTCCGAATGTCGCCGCGATTTGTGGCATGGCATCTGCTTGCGCTATGAAGAAGTCAAATTTTGTTGCTAGTTTTTTTATTTCCCTTTTTTTGCCGGCAAATGCTGCAAAGTCTGCTTTTGTTATTGAGTGATCGCAATTATTCTTGGCTTCGGTCGCCAATGCGTCGTCAATTAATGCGCATATCTTGTTCTTTTTGCCTTTGCCGAAAGGCAGAACGATGAAGCTGTCAACGTTTTCTTCAGGTTTTTTTAGGTTAAGATTTTTTAGGTTTATTACCAAGTCGAATGTTTGAGAAAAATTTCTTTTCGGACCCTTATCCCTTAAAGATTTAACAGCTTTTAATATGGTTTCTTTTTTCAAATTTATTTCTCCCTCCTACAAAAAAAATGATTTGTAGTCTTAAACGGGTTTATTTTATTCAAACTTCTTTCTCGTAAGTGATATATAAAGGTTGCGGTGGGCTTTTTGAGAAGGTGGAATTTTTAGGAATAGAGTGGGCAAGAAAACCCCTCGCCATTTATAGTGTGAGGGAGGATGTCACATCTTTCTAAGAAAAAAGCAAATTTTATAAACCCTGCATAATTACCTCAACATTCACAAAAACTTTTTTTTGGAGGGAAAGAAAAAACATGGGAGAAGATTCAGATTCTGGCACAAAAAAATCAAGCAGTAGCGGCTGTGGCTGTGGTGGATGCCTAACAACAATAGTTATAGGCACAGTTATTGTCGGGGCAATTGCCATTGGGGGAATAAGGCCTGCATGGCACAAACTTAAATCAGCATGGGATTACGACAACCAGTTGCAAAGAGCGCAAAAAATAGCAGACAAAGACAACAACGGCTTAAGCAAAGACGAAAGAATACTAATGTACAAAGAAATGGGTTTACCTACAATAAATGATGAACTCTCAATTGTAAAGATACCTTACGAAAAATTATTACAATACAACAATAATCATGGGGAGTGAAGGCAAAAAATGGCAAATCTAAGATACAATTGGGATAGGCGGCAACCAACATTGGGTGCATCAAAAAGTAAAATAGCTTGTCTCACATGCGGCTGCTTAGTTGGCCTAACAGCAGCATATGTGGGAGTATATTTGGGAATTGGAGCCCTAGGCTGGAACCTTATCAAAAATAAAGTAGTATATGAAGACAAGTACTGGAAGGCAGCTAAACTAGCAGACCAAAACAGGGACGGAAACTTAGACGAGCTAGAATGCAAAGTTTGGTTCGACGATATGGGCATAACCAAGCTTCAAGAGGAAAAGTGGAGCGAAGTCAAGCCATCCTTCAAAGCCTTAGAAGACTATATAGATAACAAGGAAGAATAGGCAGATTTATTTTTTTTATTTTTAAAAATTTTTTTTTCTTACCACGGCAGTGAGCCGTCAATCTTGCTTACAGTGTTTGCTCTTCCACAGAATGGGCAGAGCTTTCCTAATTTTCTGCTTTCAAAGGAGTATTTGCACTGGGTGCACATAAACTTTTTTAGTGGTTCAGATTTTTCTACTTTCTTTTCTGGCACAAATTTTGCTGCTTCACGCTTTTCTTTTAATATTTGGTAGCAGGTCTCGCATACCCACGTGTTGCCTTTTAGGTCCGCCCTGATTTGGTCTTTAGGCACTTGCTGGTTGCATTTGTTGCATTGCACCTTTTTGTCCCACCACATAAAACGTCACGCTCCCCTCTTTTTTTTGAAGCTCTTAAGCTTATATTAAGAAAATTAAGTTAATATATTTTTTGGTCACTCCGTCTTTAAATTTTTACGTTGTTTATGATTTTTTAGGGTAAAGATTTATAAATGCACAAACATTTTCTTGACTCGACAGTGAGGATTTCGTGGAAAATGAGCTTGCTAAGCCGCATCTTAACACCATTTGCTAAAAGATTCATAGCCGGAGAAAGAGCAGAAGACGCCATAAGGGTAGCAAAGGCGCTAAACGAAAAAGGCATGAAAGTCACCCTAGACATACTCGGGGAAGACGTAAAAACCGAAGAAGAAGCATACAAGGCAGTAAACTCCTACTTATCCCTTCTTGAACTAATAAACAAAGAGAAAGTTGACGCGAACGTTTCCCTAAAACTAACACAGCTAGGCCTAGACTTAGACACTAATTTATGCGCAAAAAACCTCGAAAAAATCTTAGACAAAGCCAAAACCTACAACAACTTCGTAAGAATAGACATGGAAGGCTCAGCCTACACGCAAAAAACGCTAAACATCTTCCACAAACTGCACCAAACCCACAAAAACGTAGGAGTCGTTATCCAAGCATACCTCTTCAGAAGCGAAAAAGACATCCAAGACTTAATAAAAGAAGGGTGCAGGGTGAGGCTCTGCAAAGGCGCCTACAAAGAACCCCAAACAATTGCCTACAAAGACAAAAAAGACGTTGACTCAAATTACATCAGACTAATGGAGCAACTCCTCATCGCAAACAATTACCCAGCAATCGCAACCCACGACGAAAAAATAATCAACCACACAAAAAAATTTGTCGGCGAACACAAAATAAGAAATAACAGTTTCGAATTCCAAATGCTCTACGGCATAAGAAGCAGATTACAAGAAAAACTGGCAAACGAAGGGCACAACATGCGAATATACGTCCCCTTTGGGAGCCACTGGCTGCCTTACACAGTTAGGAGATTAAGGGAAAGAAAAGAAAACATCCTATTCGTAGCAAAAAACTTACTCAAAAAATAATTCTCACCCAACAAAATGGGACTAAAAGACATATTCGGACAAGCAGAAAAACCTGTTGAAGAAAAGAAGCTTGAAGTCGTTGTTAATGATGAATCTGTCCTTGATGATTGGATGGCTTACTTTGAACAAACCAAAAAAATGCCATGGTCGGGTATTTGTAAACTAGAAGATTATTTGACAACAAGCCAAGTATTCCTAAAAAGGTATCAAATCAAGCCAGAACGAATCTATAAATTCAACAAAAAAGTTGACACAACCAAATTAGACTATGAAGAAGCAAACTTTTTTAGCGTTTTCCTCTCTAGCCTCATACAAACCAGCTATAATCAAGGATTTAACAACTTTAAATTTGAAGAAATAAATATAGACCGTTTTGGCATATTATTAGTGGGGCAAGGTGATGAACCAATCAAAATTGAAGTAACAACAATCAATGCCGAAGATGTATTCCTATGGGCAAAAAATTCTTCTTTAGAGGTAGAAAACCTCAAAGGGAATGTGCCTTTACGAGAGGCACAGCACTGTTTTTTGAAAGCCAAAAAAATAGAAGGAAATTTTCTATTATCATACGCTACAAATTGTCGTTTAGAAGCAGAAACTATCAACGGATGGACCAGAGCAATATTCCCGCAAAGTTGTATTGCAGAAGTACAACACTTCAATGGGCAAGGTTACAAACATCTTAAGTGGTAAAAAAATGGACTTAGGCAAAATATTCCAAGAGAAAGCGGAAAAAATTGAAGAAGAAAAGAAGCTGGAGATAATAGTAACTAAGGAAGCAAAAGCGCAAGAATTTGTAGCTGTAACAAATTTTATCGTCACTTATTTTGATGATTTCTGCAGGACTTTACCTTTAAAAATGGCTGAATTGTGGGGACGCTTAGGCTTAAAAGCATATTTGTACAACAATCAATACACACCAATAGAAAATTTTAACACATTTAAAGATTATTTTAAAAATGTGGAAATAACTCCCAAAATAATAAACCAAGTTAATAAACAACTACCAAAAGAGGGGGGTCGCCAGTATAATGCTAACAAAGGCGTTTTCTTTTCCGCTTTAATCCAAACCAGCTACAATCAGGGGTTTAACAATTTTGAGTTTAAAGAAATCAGCACATGCGATTTTGGCGCTTGGTTGCGGGGCAAAGAAGGTAAGCCAATAATTGTTAAGGCTGAAAAAATTGAAGGAGCCAACATATTTCACAATGCTTCCAATTGTTCTTTAACAGCAGATACGGTTGATGGATTAGGCACCTTTTGGTATGCAGAGAAATGTTCCCTAATCGCAAAAAGAGTTGTTGGGGAGAATATATTTGACTACACAACAAACTGTTTTTTAGAAGCAGAAACCATCCAAGGAGACTTTTCATTAGGGGCCGCCGAGAATTGTGTTGCAGAAATAGCAAACTACAAAGGAAGAAACTTCGGTGAGGGAATGAAGAATTGTACCATCTACTCACCCAACCAAGAGGTTTTAGACAAAATAGAAAAACAAACTTGGCCGCACACAAAAACTAACACATACCTACAAGGAAAAAAACCGCAATGGGTCTAGAAAACGTTTTTGGAACACCAGAAAAAATTGAACCTGAAAAAAAGTTAGAAGTCATAGTTAGCGAAGAAGCTGTTATTGCTGATTTGATAGCTTATTTTGAACGAACAAATAAAAAAAA
>JACQSW010000007.1 GCA_016211095.1 Candidatus Woesearchaeota archaeon
CTATACATCCGCTTTTTTCAAGAAATATGCATTGAAGAGTTAAGCAATTTATCCGACTCAATTCTTTCAGACAATGAAAAAACAAAAGAGATTTTTAATGTTCTGAAGGGTTATAAACGATTTGAACAAGAAGAAGAAGATTTTGTACCAATATTAAAAGGCTTATTAAAAGCCGCGCTTAAAGAGCCAAAAAATGCTCAAAACGACCTAAACCAACTGGAAGGGAACAAAAACTTAGAATCAAAACTTGGAAAAGAAAAAATGGAAAAATGGATCTCTGGCCACGAAAAACAGTACGAAATTTGTGGCGAACAAATAACCTTTTATGATAGCAAAGAAATAATTGAAAGCTTAAACATGGGCGTTGTTACAGACTCATGCTTAAACATAAAAGAGGGAGCAAACGGTTTCAGCGCAGTAACCAACACAGTAGACAACAACAAAAAAGCAGTATACCTAAAAGTTGATGGCAAAAAAGTTGGAAGAACATTAGCTGTGCTCACAGACAAAGGAATAATGACCTTCCACATATACAATAACCGTTCTGAACTAGACATAAGCGAAGCATGGCTAGACTACTTTACAGAATATGCAAAAAAAGTTAATGTGCCATTAATAATTCCAAATACGTATCTTGACAATAAATTTAGAGGATTACTAGAAAAGAGAAACGCAAAGAAGAAGGAAATAAAAGCTAAACTACACAGGGCAGTAGCACCAAGGTGGTACAGTGATCAGATATGCGCTCAAAGAGACGAGTCTGGTTATAAGCTAAGGTGCACCGCTTATGTTATTAACCCGTGATAAAAAAAAATGGAACAAACACAACAAACCCTCGAACAATTGGCAGTTGTAAAAGAACAGGAACAAATAGTTATAATTAACGAAGAAGATTCTGCCTGTAACGAAGCGGTAAATTTCTTCTTAGGCTATTTTGATACGCTAAGCAAGAAAAAAAAGTTTTGGGGGAATTCTCAAATAAACCCCCATTATCAAGCAACTTTAAGTTTTCTAAAAGATTACAAAATAAACCCTGAGCTTGTACAACAGTTTAATGAAGAGGTTAAAGCTAAACACCTTAGCTTAGATTCAAGATTCTACCTCGGCTTATTCCTTTCAGCTTTAATCCAAACCAGCTACAATCAAGGTTTTAACAACTTCGAATTTGACAAAATCAACGCGGACCATTTCGGCGCATACTTACAAGGAACAAAAAACAACCCGATTAAGGTTAAAGCAAAAATCATAAATGGGGAATTTGCGTTTAGACAAACAGAAAACTGCTCTTTAGAAACAGCCACAATTAACGGGGACCACACCTTAAACGAAACAAAAAACATCGCACTAACCACCCAATTCCTGCACGGAAATGTAACTTTTGCGCACAGCCAAAACTCCACAATAGAAATCTTAAACTACAACGGCAAATCATTCGGCTGGAACACAATAGACTGCACAATTTACTCACCAAACCAAGAAGTTTTAGACAAAATAGAAAAACAAACTTGGCCGCACACAAAAACTAACACATACATACAAGGAAAAAAACCGCAATGGGACTTAAAAACATATTCGGACAACCAGAAAAGCCACTTGAGGAGAAGAAGCTTGAAGTCATTGCTAGTGCGGAATCTCTTAGGGATAAGCGGATTGCTGACCTTTTAGCTCTAGGCAAAACTTTTTTCAGTGAAAAAATAGACAGATATGGTGATTGTGTTGGTGTTGCTGACGCTTTAAGGCAGGCTTTGGACTACGCTGGAAAAGACGGTTTTGTTGCTTCTATGCCTGAAATGATAGCAGCAAAAGTAAAAGTGGATAAAAGTCATGAGTTTTGGCAAAAATGGTATGCCTTCTATTCTGAGGAAGATATGGGCATAGACAAAAAGGGCTTGTTCGGAAAGAAGGGAGAGGCGGTTTTGGTGGTTGTTCACGGCGGAGGAATACTAACGCCAGACAGGATTGAAAAGGCTTACGCAGAAGGTTTGGTTGATAGCAGCGCCAAATACAGAAATAAAGAGTGGGGTAATCTTCTTGAAGGCAGGTTGCCAAATGGAGAAGCAATCAATCTTTACAGTCTTGATGATTTGAAAAAAGAAACTCCAAAAATTAGTAAGTTTGGTGTTGTAATGCCTTACGAAGTTGCTCAATTAACGAAGTCAGGTTGGCATACAAAGAAGGAGTTTGTTGAGAATCCGTTAGTTATTGCTCGCAATGGTGGTTTGGAGAATTTGGAAGCTTACTTCGATAAAGCTAAGAATAGTGATTTGATGTTGGCTAATTTTCACCCATTCAAAAGTTGGAATCCAAATCAAACGCAGGGGCGCTTGCTCTTCCTCAACGACTGCGAGGGCGATCTTGGTGGCGGCTGCGGTCTCGACTACGATGGTCGTTTTGTCGGGGTAAGCGCCGGAGGCACATAAAAAAATGGGCTTAAGCAATGTATTTGAACAACCAGAAAAACCTGTTGAAGAGAAGAAGTTGCAGGTAATTGTTAATGAAGAAGTTGTTTTTAATGATTGGATGGTTTACTGTGAACAATGTAACAAAACAGGTTGGTCGAAAGATTATTTCATAGAAAGTCAACAGTTCTTACAAAGCTACAAAATAAAACCAGAAATGATTTCCAAGTTTAATGAAAAAATAAATACAAAAACATGGAAATTGGCAGAAAGATATTTTTTGGGAGTTTTCATCTCAAGCCTGATACAAACCAGCTACAATCAAGGCTTTAACAATTTCGAATTTGGAGAGGTTTATGTGGATCATTTGGGTGCTTGCTTACAAGGGCAAAAGGATGATGCCATAATAATTAAAGCAAAAACAATTAATGGTGCCTGGATATTAAGCCAGGCTAAAAATTGCTTTTTAGAAGCAGAAGCCGTAAACGGAGAATTCTCATTACGAACACAGAAAAATTGTGTTGTAAAGATACGTAACGACAATGACCAAGGGTACCAGCTTTTGAGGAGTGAATAATGGATTTAGGTATCTTCACAACTAGTTATTGTGCAAATAATTGTGTTCTTTGTTGTGTTCAGGGTGAAGTAAAGTTCGGTTTTCATCATCTTGGAAAAAGCGAAGAAGAAGTGAAGGGGCTGGAAAATTTAATCAAAATTTCACGGGGAATCCATCTCACAGGCGGGGACCCATTAATGAACCCAACCTTTCTAAAGTTGATAACACAGCACAAATATGCTACTAAAACAATAGTTATCAATCCGCTTACATTTTTAACATCTATAATTCACAAGCCAGCGAAAAAAATAACAAATGAGGAAGCTTCTAACTTTATAAGCCAAGCCGAAAAAGATGGGCTTCCAGAACAGTTAGAAGATTTATGCAGCAATTTATCAAATTTTGAATGTATTGCTGTAAGTAGCGGCAACTTGCAAGGGCCAAACCCAGAAATTATCGGATTAGCAAAAGAATTCTTCAACAAGACTATTCTGCCAAAAATTAAAGCTAACTTATCTGAAACAAGAAGAAGATTGGGCAAGCATCCGTTTGTGAAGTACCAAGAAGTAAATGGGGAGTTTAAAAATGAGCAATTAGTGGATGTAGAAATTTTTCTTAGAACACCAATGGTAAGCTGCACTGGCAAATTAAGAATGTTGGTAGAGAAGAATGAATTAAAACAAACTATTTTTGAAAAAAATCCGAAAATAGAATACAAATACTTCGCTTGTGAAACAACACCAAATTACACAATTTATTTTAAAAAAGAAGATAACCAAACAAGAATGTACATCACCTCTTGCTGCAAGGTTGGAGTAACGCCATATACTTCTTACAAGACAAGCTTAACTCTTGAAAAAATAGCGTGTATGCAACCAAAGGAAGTGTCGAGACTGTTCAAAAATGAATTAGAAAAGCGTAAAGAAACCGCCGTTTACCATTTACTCAACAATCCTGTACAAACAGAAAAGTTTAACAACAAAAGTGTGACAATTGACTCTTTCAACTATGAAATTCCATTCAACTCTTACATAGCCGCTGCTGAACAACTAATCAGAGAAAAAACAGGCAAAACTGTAAGCATGAAACAAGAAACTTACTCCACAAAAGGCAGCGAGGCGAAATGTTGCGCTTGCTGCTATACCACAGGACTAATGTTACAAAGAGCGGGGATCAGCCCAGAAGAATGGCAAAGCCATCTCGAAAAAAACTTCAAGGAACTAAAATGAGATTAAACAACGTATTCGAACAACCAGAAAAGCCTGAAGAAGAAAAGAAACTTGAAGTTGTTAGCACTAGTGAAAGCAGGCTTGATGATTTGATTTTTAAACTTGTTGAATATTTTGAGCAAAACAGCCCAACAAAAAGAATTTGTTGGAGCGAAACGTTTGAAGACTACAAACAATACTTGCAAAGTTACACAATAACCTCCGAGATGGTCAGCAAGATTAATTTGGTTTTGCCAAAAACAAAAAACACAACCCATTATTTAATTCATAAGGGCAGTTTTCTTTCCGCATTAATACAAACAAGCTACAATCAAGGAAATAACGGTTTTGAGTTTGAAAAAGTTAACGCCCATTTTTTTGGCGCTTATCTGAAAGGAAGCGAAAATAATCCTATAAAGATTAAGGCAAAAGCAATCAATGGTTGGGGGAATTTAAGGAAGGCTAATTATTGCTCTTTAGAAGCAGAAACAATCAATGGAAACTCTGCATTTGAGGGTGCAAAAGGTTGTGTTGCAGAAATAGCAAACTACAAAGGGCGATATTTTGGTTGGATGAGTGGATGCAAGGTTTATTCACCCAATCTAGAAACTTGCCAAATATTAAGCAAGCAAGCTAACGGCAAGGATAATCATTTCATTTTAGGCAAGATAACGGATAAAAGAGTTGGGGCTAAAAAATGATCTCAGCGGATTATGCTGCTAAAAGTTTGGATGAGCTAATAAATTGTGATACTCGTTTGAATGTCAAAGAAGTTTCTACGATAACAGGAGATCCATCTAAGATTAAGCAAGCAAGCTTGATACTTTACCAATGCGACCCAGAAGATGTTGTTTATCTGGAAAAAGATTCGTTTAATTATCGTAGGGAAAGCGGTATTGCAAGATTCAGGGTACAATTTGCTGATGGCAAACTGTCAAGGTTTTATGTAAAAAAGTCTTGGGAAGGAGCGCGAAAAGAAGCAGTTGGCATGGAGCTAACAAACCTCTTAACAGATACACCGATAAACTATTGCCTCATCAGCCAAGACTTGCTGCTAATTGAGCATATAAACGGCACATCTTTGAAAGATTTGCGCGAAGAACAAATTATTGATGTCGCTTATGGTGTGGGGGTGGCGGAAGAATACGCACGATTCTTAGGCCTAGCAGACAGGAGCCCAAACAACTTAATACTAAAAAATGACAACAAAGTTGTGAACATAGACTTTGGGCATTTATTCAATATGGCGGGAAGTTACCCCACAAGGTATTTGCACAGACGCATAAGAGACGAACTTAACCCTGATTTAATTTTAAAGGGGAGAAAGCATGGCAAAAAGGTTCTGCAAGCAAATCTCATCAAAAATTTTCCAAAAATAAAAGCCTTGTACCACCAGCTTAAAAGGGTTGTTGGCGTAAACCCTTTTCCCACCTTCAAAAATTATTGCGAAGCAGAAAACTGGCCATACAAAATGTAACGATGCGGGATATAGAAGTATTTATATACGATTTGTTAGTTTAGTGCAATAAATGGGTGACAAGCCTAAACTGTTTGTCGGCGTAGAAGACGAGATGTTCTTCAAAGAAAGAAAGGGCAGCAGAAAACTAGCTGATTTTGACGCCTTGGTGGAAAGAATGGTCAAGATTGGCAGTTTAAAAAAGGAGAGCAGTTCCAACCGCGCAGAATGGAACCTGTGGGGTGGAATTGTTTATCAAGATGGATATACTGTTGAGCATGCAACGCCCCTGATAGAGATTGGGAAGGGTTGCGCCAAAAATCTTGTTGACGCTGTTCTTATGCAGAGGGCTAATGCGATAAGGGTGAGCAGGGGTTATTTTCTTGAGGGTTGGAGTTCACACTACAATATAACCCTCCAAACAATCCTGACAGGCAAAGAAAGTATAAGCGAAACTATCGATAATGAGGCCATATTCGGAAGGAAGGGTGAATTAGAATTGGCAAAGGTGCTAATCCAAACCTTGGGCCCTGTTTATGTTGCCTTGTTTCTTAACAAAAAATCTTCCGGATTCATGTATCGCGTGCGTGATGAAAGATTTGAGCTTTGCGGTGACTACCTCCCAAACACTAAACAGCTCGAAGCAGCTACAGCTTTCTTTATCGCTTCAATAAGGGGAATGGAAAGTTTAATAGAAAAAATAGCAAAAAACGGGGGCGAAACCCTCCAAGAAATAGTAAACGAAGTAGGCGATACCCCCAGCCAATTGCCGGACTATTCTGAAAAAATAATGCGTGAAATGCCTATAAAGGTAAAAAACGTCATGCTAAGGTCTATAAGGAGGGGAAACGGCTACGGCGTAAGCAGAAACGCAAATGACTATGAAAAAGAAATTGTTAGGCGAGGGACAAATGCTGAATTAAAAACCAACCATGGCCAAAAAAAAGTGTTGGACATATTCAAAATTTATTTAGACTTTTTTAAAAAAGAATTGAATGAAATAGCAACAGAAGACGAGCTAAAACTATTGCACGATTATGCCGAAAAAAAACAAACCCTCACAATAGACAAGGGTGGGTGGCCGAAGCACTACAAAGGGATCAACGCGAGTTACATAAGGGAAGAAACAAAAAAAAGCTGCAAGGCATTCATGAATCAATACAAGCCAATGGGCGTTGCTGAGCTCTTCATCGAATGCGCAAAAGATGAGGGTATAACAATAAAAGATGAGACAGCAGAACTACTTTTGGAACCGCAATTTATTGACTGGGAACAGATTTCTTTCAACTTATCATTCAAAGACAAACTCACAAATGAATGTTTTGATTCTAAAAAAAATACAGTCTATGTTAAGCGGGACAAAATGGCGGACTTCTTAAGCCTCATAAAAAATGAAAAAAACCCGAAAAAATTTTATGAGAGCGTAAAAAAAATATGCAAAGACTCCTTTTGGGAGTGACTTCAAGAAGCTTTTTTTGAAGATTTACAGAAACCCCAATAAAGGGGTGCCTACAAATTCAGGAGATGTAGCCACCTTATTTAACTTTAGTATCGGTTTGTATTTAAAATTGAGTAAACCGATATATTTATATATTTCTAATTACTTTATAGTTTGTATGACAATCTCACAGAAGCTGTACAGGCGGATACTGGAAAGAAAAAAAGTCTTAGGTTCGCTTAGACCACTCGACAAGCTGCATATCCAGAAACTAAAAGAAGAATTTTTGGTAGAGTATGTGTACAACTCCACTTCAATCGAAGGAAACACACTTTCACTAAATGAAACAAGGCTAGTCCTAAATGAGGGCATTACTATTGGGGGCAAAAGCCTGCGAGAGCATCTTGATATAACTAATCAGAAAGAAGCTATAGAATGGATTGAGAACTTTATTAAGGGAAAAAAAGAGATAAAAGAGTCAGACATTCTTATGTTGCACCAAATCACCTTAAAAGGCATTTCGAACTATTGGGCTGGAAGATACAAAACTTCACAAAATAGGATAGTTGGCTCAAAATTAAAGACAACACCCCCTTATAGGGTTGGCAGTGAAATGGGTAATCTTGCTTATGAGATAAATAAGAATCCTAAAAATTATGAAGCTATTGAGCTAGCAGCATTTGCCCATCATGAACTTGTTAGAATACACCCATTTGTGGATGGGAACGGCAGAGTAGCTCGATTATTATGCAATCTTATTTTAATGATGAAAGGTTACCCCCCAATAACCATAAGAAAAGTCGATAGAAAGAAGTATTTTGATTGTTTAGAAAAAGCGCACTTTGGCAATTTTAGAGCATTCGCAGATTTTATAGCATTGAGAGTGGAAGAATCTCTTATAAGATATATAAATGCTTTAATAAAAACAACAAAGAAAAATGAATTGTTACCCTTATTAGATATTTCAAAGGGGACCCCATATTCTCAAGAATACCTCAGCCTATTGGCAAGAAGAGGTTTATTACCCGCCACAAAAATCAGGGGGGTATGGCACAGCAGCATAGACGAATTAGAAAAATACGAACAAATAATTAAAAAGAAAAGGTAAGTATCGGTATCGTTTATAATTTAATTAATCCGATATTAGAATCGCCTAATTTTTCATTTCACGGAAGAGTCCTGGCTATCGAAGATTCAAGGGTAAGTGGATCATTTTGATTTTTAGAATTTTTGGACTAAGGGTTATAAAAATGCGAGATGATTATAAACTTGTATATCGTAAGCTTTCAAAAAGTTTTCTAGCTCAACAGTGAACAGGTGGTGCTTGTCCCTTGTTAAGACTGTTGAGTGCGTTTTTATGGCTGCCGCTATCAGGACTGCGTCGCTTGGGTCGGCAACTTTCTGCAGCAATTTTTCATCTACGCTGTTAACGAAGTCTTTTTCTTGCTGCCTATTACCCACATTCACGGGTATTTCCACAATTAAAAAATCGTGTTTTTTCAAGAATTTCCTTATCTCATTCTTCAGCCTGTGATCAATTTTGTGCTCAATCTTAATGATTTCTTCTACATTGAAAGATGTCATCGCCAAATTTTTTATTCGCTCCATTTTGGCTATTTTATCTTTGTGGTCGAGTATGTTTAGCAGGAAGCACGTATCTAAAAGGACCATGTTTCTTACTTCTTTGTAATCTTTTTTTGGGAATGAGTTGAATAATTCTTTCATTCTTTTTTCCTTGCAAAAAAATTTTTAAAAAATTTTAGGGGGTTAATATTTGGTGTTGGTGGCTGTGTTGTGAATGTGTTTTGCGGCGGGTTTTTTTCATCTGAAAAGGTGATGATCTGCTTGAGGCAGCTTTTTAACAGCCCGTAATGCTCACCCCCAAATATTACTGTGCAGGAATCCCCGATGTTTGCCTGCAAAACTTCTTCTTGGCGAATCTCTACGTGTTTAGCCTCTATAACTTTGCCATTAATATTCAGTTTCATGCCTGCCTTAAGAATCCCATTTTTTACCTGCCCAAAAACTAAAGTTGTGTCATCAGCTTTGGAAACTTCTTTGACATAAAATGTGGGTTCCATCCAAACCAACAATTTGTCCGCAATCCTTATTAAATCTTTTTAATCCAAAAATCTTTTTTTTGAATGGCAAATTTTAAATAAAGTGATTTACATCATAAAATGGGAAGATGGATTACGAAAAAATTGGTTTTGTTTGCGGCTTAGAATTCCACCAAGAGCTAAGCGGGAGAAAATTGTTCTGCAACTGCTCAACAGACTTGGCTGAAGAAAAACAAGTTATGGAGTTTGTAAGGAAACTAAGGGCTGTTCCAGGAGAAAGCGGCGAGGTTGACATGGCAGCAGCTTATGAGCAGCTAAGAAACAGGGCATTCACCTACCACGGATACGCAAAAGAAGCCTGCCTTGTAGATACTGACGAAGAGCCGCCACACCAAATAAGCGGGGAAGCGTTAAGGGTTGCCTTAGAAGTCGCTATGCTTTTCAAGCTGAAAGTGCCTGAGACTATTTGTGTTATGAGAAAAACAGTTTCTGACGGAAGCGCATGCTCAGCCTTCCAGAGAACAATGATAGCTGGCCTAGAAACCCCTGAATCCTTTATAGAGACTAGCCAAGGAAATGTGAGGATACAGCAGCTCAACCTTGAAGAAGAAGCCTGTAAAATAGAAAAAAAGGAAGGAAACAAAGTAACCTACTCGTTAAGCAGGCAGGGAATACCCCTGCTCGAATTAGGAACAGGGCCTGACATAAAAAACCCCCAGCACGCATTAGAAGTAGCAAAGACGATGGGCATGATGCTGAGAAGCTTCAGCCTCGTAAAAAGGGGCATCGGCACAATAAGGCAAGACATTAATGTAAGCATAAAAGGCGGCACCAGGGTGGAGGTTAAGGGTTGGCAGGAACTAAAAAACTTGCCAAAAATCGTTGAGAACGAAGCCAAAAGGCAGTTAAGCCTCCTAGAAATAAAGAAGGAACTAGAAAGAAGGGGATTAACAAATGTTTACACACAGCCTGAAGAAGTAACTGAATCCTTCAAAAACACAGAATCAGGCATGATATCAAAAATCTTGCAGGGCAACGGAAAAGTTTACGCCTTGAAGCTGCCAAAATTTTCTGGAATGCTAAAAAAAGAGGTTTGCGCGGGAAAGACATTCGGAAAAGAATTAGCAGAATACGCAGTGAGCTACGGAACAAAAGGCATGATACACTCAGACGAAGACCTAAAAAGATACAGCCTAGAAAAAGAATTCAAAGCTTTGAAAGAAAAACTTCAAGCAGGAGAAGAAGACTTAATACTCATAATCGCTGAAGAAGAACAGGTTGCGTTAAGGGCGATAAAAGCAGTCCTTGAAAGAGCCAAATACTGCCTGAAAGGAATCCCAAAAGAGACTAGGGTCCCAGACCACGTTAACGCTATCAGCAGCTATGCGAGGCCGCTGCCAGGGGCGAATAGGCTCTACCCAGAAACAGATGTGCCAGAAATAAAAATAACCAAAGACGTTTTGAAAGATGTCAAGTTTCCCGAGCTTATATCCGAAAAAGCCTTTAGATTCGAAAAAGAATACCAGCTAAACCAGGAGTTTGCCCAGCAGATAGCGAGGGGTGACGCAGGGCTTTTTGAGGAATGGGTAAAAAAGTTCAGCAAAGTAGAGCCAAACTTCATCGCCAGCGTAATGCTGAACACAGCCAAAGAGATAAAGGCAAGATACGAAGAAGCTGACGTTGAAGGAATAAGCATTGAGGATTACGAACAAACATTGCACCAGCTCAGCAGGGGGGACATAAGCAAAGAAGCTGTTTTTGAAATTCTGCTGAACGTCGCCTTAGGCAAAGGGCTGGATTTTTCTCAATTCAAAACTGTAAGCATGGCAGATGTAGAGCAAAAAGTAAAAGAGATAATTAAGGCGAATGAGGGTGCGCCATTTAACGCCTTAATGGGCGAAGTGATGAAAGAATTGCGCGGAAAACTTGACGGGAAGAAAGTTGCAGAGCTAATAAAAAAGTTCACGGCTCAAACATTTGTGGGCTAAAAATTTTTGCTAAAGTTAAAAGCAAAACCTTTCTCGCACCCATGATTATGCTCATGAACATTATGTACAAAAAGAGTTTCAAGCTTAAAGGCTCAGTTTTAAGAACAATTTTCCCTTCTTTAACAGCGCTTATTATTGAGTTTACATCTTTTTTTGAATCCACCAAAGTGTATGTGTGATTAAACTGGTAAAGCTTATGGGTGTCTGAAGTTCCAATGAGTGGCTTGTTATATTTTTTAGCAATGAGCTCTGCAGGCTTATTCCTGTTGATCAAGGTTGAGTAAAAGTGGCAGTATTCGATAGCGTCAAACAAGCCTATCTCTTTTATCAAAGTTTTTTTGCCTAAGCAGTTTTTTTGCAAAAAGAATGGGTGCGGGGCAAATATCAAAACGCCCTTATGCTTCTTTTTAATCTCCCTCAAATCGTTAAAAGTTTTTATGTGAAAAACGTCCCCTGCGTAGTTTAAGACAACGACGTCCTTCCATTTTTCTAGGCTAACCTCAAATCCTGGGATTAAAAGTATTCCTGCTTTTTTAGCGTAATCTTTGAAGTCCCGATAAGTTTTTAATGGGTCCTGCCTGAACATTTTGAAAGGCGAGGCAGGTATGTAATGCTCAGTAATGGCGATGGCATCAAACCCGCATTCTTTTGCCTCGTCAATTATCGCCTTAGGGCTATGCCTGCCTTCCCTAGGCTGCAAATAATTTGTGTGCATATGAAAGTCGACTTTTAACATTTTTAGAAAAAATGGTTGGCGCCTATGTTTAAAAGGGTTTTTATCCCCTTGTCGTAAGAAAACTGCAAGCTTTTAGCCTGCAGATGAATTCCGATACCCCTATTCTTTTAAACTTAATACAGTTCGCCATGGGGACTTCTCGCCCACGGAGTTAAAAAGGGAAAAAAATAGATAACAAAAAAGTTTATATAGTATCAACGGTAGTATTCTTACAAAAGAGGCGAAGTTATGTCTATAAAAGATCAATTTATGAAATTAAAAGATAATTGGCTTTTAATATTATTGCCATTGGTGCTGATATTTGTTGTAGCTATCGGGTTTTCTGGAATATCATGGCTGATGGGCAGTTTGGGTTCATCATCATATGAAGATTCATCAGGATATGGTGGGTTAGGAATCTATGAAAGCGCATCTTCTGCTCCCGTTCCGGCTCCTTCAAGAGCTAACTCTTTTATGAAAGAATCTTCTATTTCTACTCCAAGCGAAGTTTCTGCACCTGAAGTGAATGACAGGATGATTGCAAAAACCGCTCGCATGGAGACGAAAGTCAAACGCGGAACATTCCTTGAGGAAGAGGCTACCTTGAAATCTATTGTGAAATCCTCTGATGCAATTATGCTTTGGCAGAATGTAGAAACTTATGGCAAAGGCAGTGCCAAGTACACAGCTGGCCGCTACCAAATAAAAATAGATTCAAACAAATACGATGCGATTATCTCTCAATTGAAATCAATAGGAGCAATTGAATCATTCACAGAGAATGCTGAAGATGTAACTCAAACATATACCGACATAAATATTCAACTTGAAAATGAGAAAAAGAGACTAAAGCGGTATGAAGAGATGTATAAAGAGGCAACCCTCCTAGAAGACAAGATTGGGATAAGCGATAGGATATTCAACCAGGAAAATTACATTAAATATCTTGAAGATACCCTAAAGAATGTGGGAGATAAAGTGGTCTATTCAACCATTGATATAACAATAACTGAGTTGAAGTCTGGCTATGCTGAGTTGGCATTTGTCTCACTCTCTGGCTTAGTTAAAGCATTTGTGGACAGCGTAAGCGGATTTATATACATATTCATCGTGTTGCTTCCTTGGACACTCGGTCTTTGGTTTATCATCTTCGTTATCAGAAAAATACGACGCAGGGGTAAGAAGAAATGAAACTTATGAAAAATAAAATAATTTTTATCCTTTTTTTTGGAAGAAAACTGCAAACTTTAGTTTGTAGATGAATATTCCGAAATGCTTGTTTTTGGATAATACCCTGTTTTTTTTTTAAGCGGTTCTATATGTTTGGATATATATTTTGCAGCACCGTTAGGCACGACAAATGTGCGGGTGAGTGCGTAAACCTCTCAAACTAAGGGCTTCTTAGTAGGAAGCCATACGCACTTTAGTGCGGGGAGGAGGTCATTCGATTTCTTGGCCGTCTACGCCACTGATCTTAAGCTTCCTTTTCCCCTTCTTGCCTACTAGGCTTACTTCGTAGACGGGATAATAGATTATGGTATGGTCGATTATTGTGCCGTTGAACCAGCACTTGACAAGTTTTGCGATATCATCAACTTTAACCTTGGCTTGCTGTATTTCTCCCTCAATTTTTTTGTCAGTTAAAAATTTGATGCTTGACTCCAATTTTTTGGGAAGCTTAATTTTTATTAGGGGTTTCCATAAGTATGCCCTGCCAGCTTTTCCAAAATAATTTATTGCCCTTTTTTTCATTAGGTCATTTGCTGTTTTGTCTACGAAGTTTTCAGTTAAATGCAATTTTGAAGCGATATCCGCATTAGTTATCCCCTTGCTTTCTTGCATTGCAGTTTTTAGGAAGGAAAGCTCTGTGTCTTTCATTCCTATCAGGGCGTTCCATTTGTAAATTTCAAAGCCTTCGCCGTCAAAAATCATTATGTCACCTGTTAAGCCGTCGAAAAATGCTTCGATCTCCTCGAATTTGTTGCTGAATAACGTTTTTTTGAGGATTGTAACTTTCGTTTTGAATATCGGCTTTAACACCAGCTTCACGCTTTCAAGGTTCTCAGTTTGCGGGCCAACGAGAAAGAACATCTTCTTTTTTTTCTTGCTTATGATGCTGTCAACCTGCTCTGCTAATACGTTTAGGTTGAAGTGCTGAAATGATCCCTTAACACTTTTTGTTGTGGTCGGCGCTGTTTTGGGCTGTTTAATATTTTGTGCAGCTTGTTCCGGCGTGACATTCTTAACGTCGTCTTCAGTTAATGTTTTATGCTCTGTCAGCAGCCTCCTTACGCTGAATTTTTCTATTTTTTTGTAAGCATCCGGGCAGAACAGGAAGAATTCTCCTGGCTGCAGTTGCGGGAATTGATTTATGGTTTCGCTGAGTTTTGAGTAGGTTAAGCTTTTCAGCGCAAGGCTAACCTTGTCCATGTCTTGTTTTGTTGTTAGCCGCCCGACTGCCCAACTGCCTATTTGCGAGAAAACCTTGTAGTCTATGTCGCCTGGGTTTTGTGTGCTCGCAATGCATCCGACGCCGTATTTTCTTGCCTGCTTAAATAGCAAAGTTAGTATGCCTTTTGTTAATGTTTTTCTGTTCCCAGCGGGTATGTAGCTGGATATTTCGTCTATAAAGAAGAGCGCTTGCAGCTTTTCTGAGGGATGGGTGAGCATCCATTCGTAAAGCGATGTTACTAAGGTTGAAACGAAGAAGTCTTTCTCCTCCTCCCCTTCTAACGTGTTAAGGTAGATTATGTTTATCCGATTCTTATTTTTTAATAAGTCTGGTATGTTTAGCTGGGTTCCGAATTGGAATAGCAATTCTTTCTCCCCTATCGTTAAAAATTTTATTTTTTTAGCAAGCAGCGAAACTTCCCCCGCGCCTTTTAAGAATGGCTCTGCCTCTTCTTTTACAGCATCCGGGATGTTAAGGACGAGGTCTGCTAGCCTATCAAAAGTTTCCAATTCTGCCCTATTCTTGTAAGAATCCAAAAGTATGAGGTAAATGATTGCTTGCGCATTCTTGCCCTTATCATTGTCCAAATTATAGCCAGCTAGCTTGCATATCGCGTTTGCAATTTGATTGAGAACGCTTACAGCCTCTTCATTCTCGATGTCCCTTGGCGGAAGCTTAAGCGGGTTAATGCATAAAGGAACACCCTTTGATGATGTTGGCGTATAAATAACAACTTGAACTTTGGAGAACTGTTCAACCTTTCTTTCATTAAGGCCAAACTTTTTGATGGTGTCTTGGCGGGCAGGTATTGCTAAGCTAGCCAAATCCCCCTGAGGGTCAACAAGAATTGACGGTATGCCCTGCAAAACTGCTTCCTCAACCAAGGCCTTGCAGAGAACAGTTTTTCCGCTGCCACTAGCCCCCAAAGCGATGAAGTGCTTCTTCAACGCCGATAAGGGATACCTTAAATTCTCGCCTAAAAATAATTCTTCCATTAACCAAAATAAGTGATTGTCGGGTTAAAAAAGATTTCCTTTTATGTGTTCATCAATGGATTTAGAAAGTTGAAAACTTTCTAAAAATTTGCCTGTTATTCATCGTGAAACAAGCTAAAATTATTTTTGTGTTAGTTCTTGATACCTCTGCATAACTTTCTCATAAAAGCCTATTGGAAATGCGTGCCCATCTTTTGCAGGGCATCTATTATTTACTAAGTTATGCGGATCTTCAGCTCCCCTAGCCTTATTTGGAGATTTATGCCATATATCTTTAAGTGGTTTATCCAATACATTACCAAAAATTGTTTCTTCATCAAACCTTCCTGGGCACATTTGGACTAATCCATTTGCTCGGATATACAATCCTGTCGATACTTGGTTGCAAGGAGCTGCCCCAACAATGTTTGCAGGAGAAATTATCAATAACGCGTTAGATGGACTTGATTACTCTATTCTCGAAGAGGTTGTTAATAATGCAAGAATCCCCATACTAGAACTTGCAAAAAAAGTGAATTCAACACCAATAATCGTAAGAGGAAAACTAAAAAAACTAGAACAGAAAGGAATAATAATCCAATATAGAATAGGAATTGACCTCAACAAATTAGGATTGGAACTGTATAAATCAATAATCAAACTAGATAGATACACTAAAGAAGATGAATCAAAACTTCTTGCATATTTGTCAAACATTCCGAATATCCATTATTATATTAGAAACATATGGCAGATAGAACCTGAGCTAGTTGTAAGCAGTTACCAAGAATACTACGGGCTCATCGAGAAGCTTAAAAAAGAATTTCCTTATGTAATCCGTACAGTAGATTCCGTCTTAATGATAACAAATGAATGGACACCAGGATTCAAAAACTTACTAAAACTCAACAAATAAGCGCCTCACCAACAATAAAAAATAAAAAGGTTGCTCAATAATTATACACATTTATTGATACAACTCTTTAGGAACTTCAAATTTTTTATTAGAGAAAACTATTTCTTCAGATTGAGAAATCGCTTTTTTGCAAACATCTATCATGTAGCCATATTTACCTTCAATTTCCTTGCTTTTTATTGAAGAACTGTATCGTGCTTTTTCTCTTTCATCAACATCTGATTTTTCTTCTTTAGCCATGTAAACAGTAATTCTGTCAATAAAATCATCGTCATAATCAATTAAACCATTATCTTTAGCATATCTTAAAAAAGAAGCAGTGCATTTTTGGCTTCTGCTTTCAATTCCAAATTTAGCGAGAATCGCAAGAGCGCAATAATAAAGCGTGTAAAACCATTCCTCAGGAATTTTATAATCAAAACCTTGCTCCCTGTATAAGTCGCAAAGTTGCAGATTTATTTTTGCCTTAGCCAAATATTCTCTTGCAATTTTATCATCTGGCTTAGTTATAAGAAGGCCTTTATGCTTCTGCCCTTTTTTCTCATCTTTTAATGCATTTGCAAAACAATCCTTTACTTCTTTCATATTCTTATGTGCCTCATGAATTTAATAAAATTTTCCTGTCCAAATAAAACAATGCCTTTTTTAATTGCATCAATAAA